>QHOI01000080.1 GCA_003218705.1 Verrucomicrobiota bacterium
GGAGGCTGCGCGTCAGCAGCTGCTCGTGAAGGAGAAGGAGTTGACCCGCGCCCGTGACGCGTTGGCGGCCGAGCGTCGCCGGATGCCGTGGCTGGCCGTGAAGAAGAATTACAAGTTCGACGGACCCAAGGGCAAAGTGAGCCTGCTCGACCTGTTCGAGGGCCGCCGTCAGCTGATCCTCTACCGCGCGTTCCTCGAACCCGGCGTGAAAGGGTGGCCCGAGCATGCCTGTGTTGGCTGCTCCATGGTGGCCGACCAGGTCGCGCACGTCGCCCATCTGAACGTTCGCAATACCACGCTCGCGTTCGCCTCGCGCGCGTCGCAGAAGGACATCGAGCGCGTGAAGGCGCGGATGGGTTGGGAGATGCCCTGGTACACCATAACGGACGACTTCGACAAGGACTTCGGCGTGGACGAGTGGCACGGCACGAACGCGTTCATCCGCGATGGCGACAGCGTGTTCCGCACCTACTTCATCAATGAGCGTGGCGATGAGCAGATGGGGAACACTTGGAACTACCTCGATATCACTGCGCTCGGGCGCCAGGAGGAGTGGGAGGACTCGCCGGAGGGCTACCCCCAGACTCCGCCGTACGAGTGGTGGATCTGGCACGACGAACCAAAAACGGCCGATGAAGATCGACCCGGCCTGGTGCAACTCCGCGCCGCCCGGGCCGCCTCCAAGGGCGGCGACATCACGTGAGGAACAGAGGAAATCAAACGAAGGAAGAACAAAATGAAACTAGCAGAAACGGAATTGAATCGAGAGATCGTGTCCGAAGCTGAGTGGCTCGTGGCGCGAAAGGACTTGCTGACGCGAGAAAAAGAATTTACTCGCCAGCGCGATGCGCTCAGCGCCGCCCGACGGAGCCTCCCGATGGTGAAGATCGACAAGGATTACGTATTCGAAGGGCCGGATGGCAAGGAAACCCTGGCCGATCTTTTCGACGGGCGCAGTCAGTTGATCGTTTATCATTTCATGTTCGGTCCCGACTGGGACGAAGGTTGCAAAAGCTGCTCCTATCTGGCGGATCACTTTGACGGCGCCAACTGGCATCTCCCGCATCGCGATGTCACGTTCGTTGCGATCTCACGAGCACCATTGCCCAAACTCGAAGCCTACAAGAAACGTCTGGGCTGGCGCTTCAAATGGCTGTCATCGCAGGGCAACGATTTCAACTTCGACTATCACGTCTCATTCACCAAAGAGGAAGAGCAGAAGAACAAGGTTTACTACAACTACGCGACGGGAGAGTTCATCAGCGACGAACTTCCCGGTTTGAGCGTGTTTTATAAGGATGAAAACGGCGACGTCTTTCACGCCTACTCGGCCTACGCGCGCGGCCTTGATCACCTGGTCGGCACCTACAATTTTCTCGATCTCGTGCCGAAAGGCCGCGACGAGAACCCGGATTCAACGATGGATTGGGTGCGGCGGCACGACGAGTACCTGGCTTAAGGAGCAAGCGAGAAATATGACAACTAAGGCTGAAGCGAAGAATCAGATCGGACAGGAATTTATTATCACGCGGGAATTCGATGCGCCTCGTGAACTGGTTTGGAAAGCATGCACCGAGGCAAAACAAGTAGCGCAATGGTGGGGACCGCATGGATTCACCGCGCCGATTTGCGAATGGGACGCGCGACCAGGCAATAAAATTTACGTCGTCATGCGCGGGCCGGACGGCACGGATTATCCGATGGGCGGAAAGTTTCATGAAGTCCTCCCGCCCGAACGGCTGGTGACAACGACCGGGGCCTTGGACGAAAAGGGGGAACCGATTTTTGAATTCCGGCATACGCTGACCCTGGAAGAGCGAAACGGAAAAACAAAACTCACCATGCATTCCCGTCTCATCAGCGCGACGGCCGGGGCCGAGAAATACGTTGGCGGGTTTGAAGTCGGCATGACACAAACCTTGGAACGCCTCGGAGAACTTTTGGCCACGAAAAGTGAGCCGCTGATCATCGAGCGAACTTTTAACGCGCCGGTCGCAAAAGTTTGGAACGCAATCACCGATGTCGATCAAATGCGGCAATGGTATTTCGATCTGAAGGAATTCAGGGCCGAAGTGGGCTTTGAATTCGAGTTCGTGGTCGAGCACGAAGGCAATACTTACCATCACCTTTGCAAAGTCATGGAGGTCGTGCCGCAAAAGAAGATCGCGTACACCTGGCGCTACAAAGGAGAGCCAGGCGATTCCCTAGTGACGTTTGAATTGTCCGCCGAAGGCGATAAGACGCGACTAAGGTTGACGCACACTGGAATCGAAACCTTTCCGAAAACGCCCGCTTACGCGCGGAAGAATTTCGAGACCGGTTGGACGCAGATCATTGGCGCAGAGCTCAAGAAATTCGTTGAATCAAAAGAGAACAAATAATTATGACTACAAAAACATCAGAGAAAACATCGCTCGAGATCAAACGATTCATCAACGCGCCGCGGGCACGCGTTTACGCAGCGTGGACGGATCCGGCGCAACTCAAACAATGGTGGGGCCCGGAAAGCGTTCGCACCCGCAACTTCACCGCTGACGCGCGCGTTGGTGGCAAATATCGCTGGGATCTCTTCAACCAGGAGGGCGAAGAGATGACGGTGTACGGCGAATACCGGGAGCTCGTTCCAGGAAGGAAAATTGTATTCAGCTGGCAATGGGACGACGACGAGGCTTGGAAGAATGTTAGCAGCGTTGTCACGGTGGAGCTCTCCGACCGCGATGGCGGCACCGAAGTGCGTCTGATTCACGAGAAGCTGCCGAGCGAAGAATCACGCGATCGTCACAATGAGGGCTGGAACAGCGTTCTCGATAGACTCGAAAAGTTCTTCAACAAGTGATTGTCGATCTCAATAAAGGAGGAAAAAAATGAATACCGAAGAAGTTGCACAAAAAGTCGTCGAGTTGGTCCGCAAACAAGCGTGGCACGAAGCGGTCGACACGCTGTATGACAAAGATATCATCAGCGTGGAGGCGCGGACGTCCGACGGCAGTTCGCCGGAGACGCGCGGAAAGGACGGCGTGCGCGGCAAGGTCGATTGGTGGCTCGAGAACATGGAAGTCCACAGTTTTAAAGCGAACGGACCATTCGTCGCCCACGATCGCTTCGTCGTTCAATATGACGCCGATGTGACAGA
This sequence comes from Verrucomicrobiota bacterium, assembly GCA_003218705.1. Lineage (GTDB taxonomy): Bacteria > Verrucomicrobiota > Verrucomicrobiia > Chthoniobacterales > UBA10450 > AV40. Next base: position 3,134 of record QHOI01000080.1, read on the forward strand.
CAAAAACGCGAAAAAGCGATTCCAATTATCTGAAGTTGGCGTTTACACCGTGAAAAACGGAAAGATTGTCCGCGAAGAATTCTTACCGCGTGTGTAACCGACAGGATCGGATCCTCATCT
>QHOI01000081.1 GCA_003218705.1 Verrucomicrobiota bacterium
TGTGGGGTCTCCGATTGCGCGTAAACGCGCGAAAGCTTCTCCACCAGTTCGGCAATTTGGGTCCGGGTCTGCGCGAGCAGTGAGCCCTCGGCATGGACCGCCGCCAGGCAAATATTTCCTTGCGCAAAAAGACTGACCGCCGATCGGCTTGCATACAGCGTTACGGCCACGAGCGAACCGATCTTCGTCTCGCGGACATGTTGGGCAATCCGTTTCACTAGCGCCGGCGCCATCGCGGACAAACCCTCCGCCGCGATTTCCCCGGGCAGTTCTCCGGCCAGACTCAAACCATCCGAAAATGTGATCGCGCAGGCTTTCACACCCGGCAGCGCGGACACTTGAGCAACGACTTCTTTCGGGTCGACCTTTTTCTCGGCGACCGGCGCGATGTCGATCTTCGGTTGCTCCGTTGCCTGGTCAGGAATTTTCCCGGTTGACGCCTTATCGGTGGCGAAACGGCGCGCATCCTCTTTTGCTTTAGCCGAGAACGGCGTCTCGAAATCGGTGTCGAGCGCGAAATCTTCCTGATCATCGCGAAGTTTTAATATCGTCGCGGGCAAATTCTTGAGCACTTCTTCAAGTGGCAACGCAACCGGTGTTTTCACCTCGTCGGCCTGAAACAAGCCGCGATGTTTTTCCGGCAATGCCGCCTCGAAAACGTCCGGCGCAATCGATATGCGTCCGCTCGCCAACTGCGGCTCAATCAGCGCGAGCGGCAACGTCAGCCGCTCTTCGTTCGAAACAGTGCCGACATCTCCGTTTAATTGGAAGGCGGGCAGATTTTGCAGCACCGCTTTGAGGGAAAGAGTAATGGGGTCTTTCGCCGGCGTTGATGCGGCGCCAGGTTTCGATCGTAATAGTTCCTCCAACTTTTTCGACGCGGTTGGTTTCTCGACCGGCGGCTCAAAAGGAATTTTCGGCAGCTCGGGTGAAAACGGTAAAGGAGTTGGAACGGGCGGCCCGCTAGAGGCTGGAACTCTCTCGGATGCGGACGCACCCGTTCCATTCGGCAAAATTTCTAATGGAGTTTCTAAATCAGTCCGGTTCGGTCGCCGCGGCGACACGGACTCATCCCGTGGCGAGCTCGGAGCCGGCGGCTCGTTCTTCGATTTGAGCTCCGGCGAATAAAGTGAAATGACCCTATGACCGGGTGATGTCGACCTTGGCTTCTCTTGCACGATCGCATCCGGCTCAGCCGCAGCGATTGACTCGGCGGTGGCCGTTTTTAGCGGCACACGCGAAAGCGCCGCCGAAGTCTCGAGCGGCTCGAGCTTGGTTCCGAAGCGCTCCGAATCCTGCATCGTCGCTTTCAAAATCGGCGTGTCGAGTTGGGGAATCGGTGGATCGCGCAGTTGGTCGCTGCGGACGTGAACGCTTTGGAATTGCTCGAGCACTTTTTCGTACGGCAACGCCACCCGGGTTTGGTCGTCCGGTCGCACCCCGCGCAGAAAAATCTCCGGCACCTGTTGATAAAGACTTGGAAGTGAGATGCTCGGATTCTTGTCCGCCATTCCTTTTTCGATCTCGGATGCCTTCAACGACACGCAGGCGCTCGCATCCAGAATCTCGACCGGCTTAATATAACCGGCTGGAACGCGGTCAATGAAATCTGCTATTTTTAAAGAAATGGCGCGCTCCAGTTTCGGTTCAAGCGCGCGCGCGAGGGCCGGCGGCAAATGACTCGATTGCGATCTTTTTGCTGAAGCTGTTATTCGGCGGGCGCCGAGTTCAAGCGGTGGTGTGCTGGCGCGCGGCGAAGGTGCGCCGGCTGCGCTTCGAAATAGGTCCGGCGGCGCAAACGAACGCGTTGCGTGCGGCAACACCGTTTTGCTTAGCCGCTCGCTCGCTGGCTTCTTCGCCACTCGCACAGGCGAGGACGTCGGCTTCTGCTCGGCGGCCTCCGGCGCCCAACGCGACGTGAGTTTTTTGAAAAGATTGAGAAACGGAATCGTCATCGCGTTTAATGGTCCTCCGCCGTTACTCGCCACACTTCTTCAAGCGAGGTCACGCCTTCGAGCGCTTTCTCAATTCCGACCACGCGCAAAGTTTTCATCCCTTCGGTCATAGCCTGGTTCTTAATCACTGCGGCCGAGGCGCGTTTGATGATCAAACGCCGGATTGCCTCGCTCACCGGCAGCGCTTCGATCAATGCCGCGCGGCCGAGATAACCGCGTCCTTTGCAGCGGTCGCATCCAACTCCGTGATAGAAAACAGTGGCTTTGTTTTCGGCGAGCCCAAGTCTCTCAATCAACTCCGGTTCGGGAACGAACTCTTCCTTACAGTTTGTGCAGATGCGCCGGACCAGCCGTTGCGCGCACGCCATCAGGATCGAGCTCGAAATTAAGAACGGCTCGATCCCCATGTCATCCAGACGGGTAATGGCGCCGGCGGCGTCGTTCGTGTGAAGGGTACTCAACACCTGGTGACCGGTCAGCGCCGCTTTCACCGCGATATCGGCGGTTTCGTTGTCACGAATTTCACCGATCATCACAATGTCGGGGTCCTGACGCAGAATCGAGCGCAACGCGGAAGCGAAATCGAGGCCGATGTCGCTTCGGACTGCGACCTGATTGATTCCGGACAGCTCGTACTCGATCGGATCTTCAACCGTAACGATGTTGTATTCCGGGTTGTTTAATTCCTGCAGGACCGAATAAAGGGTGGTGGTCTTACCGGATCCGGTCGGGCCGGTCACGAGAATCATCCCGTGCGGTGCGTCGATCGCCTTTTTGAACTTCGAGACCGTGTCGGCATCCATGCCCATCTGATCGACGGTGCCGGTCAGCGACGCTTTATCGAGAATACGAATAACAATTTTTTCGCCGTGCGCGGTGGGCAGGATCGAGATACGCAGGTCGATCTCTTTTCCCAGAACGCGAATCCGGAACCGGCCGTCCTGCGGGAGGCGCCGCTCGGCAATGTCCAGTCCGGCCAGAATCTTGACGCGGGAGGTGATCGCCAATTGCAACGCTTTCGGAGGCGACTCCGCCGGCATCAATTCGCCGTCGATGCGGTAGCGAAGTTTGAGCGTGTTGTGAAATGGCTCGATGTGAATGTCCGACGCCTTTTCTTTGACTGCTTGGGCCAGAATTAAATTGACGATCTTGATGACGGGCGCGTCTTCGCTGTCGTGTGCCAGGCGATCCAGATCGATCTCCTCGCGCTTTGCCCCGTGCACTTCGACCGAATCGGCGGCCTGGACCGCTTGTTCGGAAACTTGCTTCATCACCTCAGTCATGTTTCCGGTGCCGTGGACGCCGCTGAGCGCGTCCGTCACCGCGCGCTCGGTCGCGATCATCGGAACGATCTCGAGTTGAACACGCCGCTTCAGGTCGTCGACCGCGAGCACGTTGGTCGGGTCGGCCATCGCCACAAAAAGTTTTCCATCCAGGCGCGCGATCGGCACCAGCTTGTTCGCCTTCGCCATATCGCGCGGCACCAGCGACATCACCTCTTCAGGCACGCGCAACCGCGAGAGGTTCACCGGCGGCGTGTTCAGACAACGGCCCATGCTGAAGACCATGTCCTGGTCGGTCACGAATTGCCGTTCGGTCAGAATTTTCAGCAACCGGCCGCCTTCGGATTTTTGAATGCCGATAGCTTCCTCGAGTTGATTCGGAAGAAGGAGACCCTCCTCGATCAACACGTCCGCGATCCGTTCGCCGAAAGATTTACTTCTCATGAACGGTTAGGCCCGGGAATCGAGCCGGTAGACTGACTGCAAAGTTTTTACAATTGACGACGGTCGCGCCAAGTACCACGAAACCGTGTAATCGACCGATTGCTGGACCGCGTCCCGTCCGGCGGAAT
>QHOI01000115.1 GCA_003218705.1 Verrucomicrobiota bacterium
GTCAGTAATCAAACCGGCCCCAATTAATTCGCCGATTTTGTCTTCGACGAACTTTGGCTGGATCGACAATTGCGATGCCATCCACTCGCGCATTTTTTTGCGCATGAACATCGCGTTGGTGCAGATGTAAATGATGCGCTTCTGCTCGAGCAATCCCTGCACGAGCGCCTCGATATGCGGATAAATCAGGGGTTCGCCGCCGCAAATGGAGATCATCGGCGCGTTGCATTCCTCGGCCGCGCCCAAACAGTCTTCCAGACTCATCATGTCCTTGAGCGAGGTGGAATATTCGCGAATCCGTCCGCATCCCGTACAAGTGAGGTTGCAGGTGTGGAGCGGCTCCAACTGCAACACGGTGGCGAATTTCTTCGTGCCGCGCAGCTTCTGCCCGATGATGTAGGCAGCGATCTTTGTCGTTAGTGCGAGCGGAAATCTCATAAGGGCGTGGAAAGTAACAACGCTCTCAGGCGTGTCAACCCGATGGTGGTTTGACGGAATAGAGCTAAATGTATCGCAAAAGCCAGCAAATCTTCCGCAACGTCGGACGCCGCCTGCGGTTCAATATTTGAACCTTTTTGACCCTCAAGAAACGAACCTAATATAAACATTATGAAAACATTATTGGCAGTCGTGATTGCCGCAGTTCTCGTCAGTTCAGCCTACGGCCAAAGCGCATCGGCTAACGGGCAACCAGTCGGCCCCAAAACCACGGGACCAGGCGCTTTTTCGCCGGCAAATTCGCCCTACCGGAAATGGACTACAAAGCAGTTGCAGCAACGACGTCTGGATCTGTATCGCCAAATTCCACAGACCCAAACTAACCTACCGGGACACCGGGGAGAGCCCGTATTCATTCACCACGGAGGCGAAGCCTTCTCCGATCAGCAAAAAGAGATCTACGCGATCGAGGGTGAGTTGAACTATCGCTACCAGCACGGCGATAAAGAAGCCGAGCTGAAACGCGCGATGCCGGGCCAGCCGCACATTTAGCAGGCAACTGGGTAAGTTTATTGAGCGACCGAGGCACGCCCTAGTGGGTTTGCCAGCCGCGGCGGATCAGACTTATTGCGATCGCCGCCAGCAGGAGCGCAATAATTTTCGAAACGCCGCGCAGTCCCTGCGTTCCCATCCAGCGCGCAAATCGATCAGCGTTGCACAGAGCGATTGCGACGATCGCGAGATTCACCAGCAACGAAGCGAGCGTAAACACAAGCCCAACCGAATCGACCAGAATCAAAAGTGCGGTGAGCAGTGCCGGCCCGGCAATCAACGGCATTCCTAATGGGACGACTCCAAACTCGTCAGTGCCGCCGCGATCGTGCGGGCCGAAGCCAACCAGTTCGCGGACAGCGAGCGCGAGCAGAATGAGACCGCCGGCGACTTGGAAGTCGGCCACGGTGATTCCGAGCGCTTTGAAAATGATTTTGCCGAGAAAAATGAATCCAATTGAAACCAGTAAACCGGTGAATAGGCCGAGAAACGCCTGACGTTTCCGATGTTCGCTTGATGCCCTCGTTCCAAGCCCCATGAAAATCGCGACCAAACCGATCGGGTCGATCGCGACAAACACCGGAATAAACGCGAGCAGGAATTTCTCGACCATTCGCCACAGATGAACACAGATAAGACACAGATTCAGCAAAATTCCGTCTGTTATCCGTGCGAATCTGTGTAAATCTGTGGCCGCTTCTGTCTGAACAAAATTTATGAAAACTAGATCGCTTCTTGTGCCAGTTGCTTTGCTCGCCAGCGGGATTGTCGATCTTCGCGCCGAAAATTTGAAAAGCGTCGATGATTTCCGCGCCGCGGCCGCAAAAGCGAACGCTGTTCTGACCATTCCTGATTGGGAACAAACGCCCGAAGCGGTCGACGCGATGACGAAAAACGCGATCGCGACCGCGAACAAGGCGCTCGATCAAATCGGCGCGCAGGACCTGAGCAAGGTCACATTCAAGAGCACGATCGTTGCGCTCGACGATTTGACTTACCAGGCCGGCAACGCCGCGAACAAGGCCGTGATCATAAAGGAAAGCAACACCAACGAAAAGATGCGCTCCGCGGCCGAGAATGCGGTCAAAGAATTTCAAGATTGGGCTGTCGAAATCGATTATCGCGAAGACGTTTATAAAGCGCTGAAAGCATTCGCCGACACGAAGCCGAAACTTTCCGGCGAAGACAAAAAGCTTTTCGACGAGACGATGCGCGATTATCGCCGCGCCGGTTTGGCGTTGCCGCCGGAGAAGCGCAAGGAAGTTGAGCAGCTCCGGAAGGAATTAGCCAAGCTCGGCACCGATTTCGACACGAACATCGTCAACGCGAAGGCGCCGGTGGTATTTACGAAAGCGGAGCTCGAGGGCGTGCCGGAAAGTTTCTTCGCTTCGCCTGGCGTGAAAACAGGCGACGACGCTTACACCGTGCTCGCAAACGTCACCTGGCATTACAACACGGTCGAAGACAACGCCAAAAGCGAAGCGACGCGCAAAAAACTTTACATCGCGCGCGACACCCTCGCCAAGGACACGAACCAAACCGTGCTCAACCAGATGCTCGTACTACGAAACAAGATCGCGCTCCGACTCGGCTACAAATCCTGGGACGATTTCCAGACCGAAATCAAAATGGCCAAGAACGGGGCCGGCGCGAAGTCGTACATCGACAACCTGGTTTCAGGCATTCAGCCAAAGTTCGCCGCCGAAGTCGCGGAGTTCCAAAAAATGAAGACCGAAGACACGCACAATCCCGAAGCGAAGATCGGCATCTGGGATTGGCGCTACTACACGAACCAGGTCAAAAAACAAAAATATAACGTCGATGCCGAAGCGCTCCGGTCGTTTTTCCCGTTCCGAAAAGTGCTGGAAGGCATGTTCAACATTTACCAGAGCATTTTCGGTTTGAAGTTCGAGAAAATCACCGCGCCTTACAAATGGATCGACGACTTGCAGTTTTACATGGTGACGGACGCCGCCACCGGCGAACCGCTCGGAATGTTTTATCTCGATATGTTTCCGCGCGAAGGAAAATTCAATCACTTCGCCGAATTCCCGATCATCAGCGGCAAGCTTTTGCCGGACGGCAAGTATCAACGGCCTGTAACCGCTCTCTTGTGTAATTTTCCGCCGCCGAGCGGAGACAAACCATCGCTCATGACACACTCCGACGTGGAAACGCTCTTCCACGAATTCGGTCACGCGCTCCACGAAATCACCACCCGCGCAAAGCACGGCCGCTTTGCCGGCACCCATGTCCCCGGCGATTTCGTCGAAGCGCCGTCGCAAATGCTGCAAAACTGGGTCTGGAACAAAAAGGTGCTCGACACTTTTGCAGCCGACTATCGCGACCCGTCGAAAAAAATTCCGGGCGACATCATTCAGAAGATGAATGACGCCAAAAAAGCGACCGCCTGCGTTTTCTATCGACGCCAGTTCGCGTTTGCGTCACTCGATCTCGCATTGCACG
>QHOI01000169.1 GCA_003218705.1 Verrucomicrobiota bacterium
TTCTTTCAAACACTGCTCGCGAACTTTTCGAGCCAGCTCATTGGCTTGCGCAGTTTGGCCAACGAGCAGATTCATTGTCGCGGCATTGATTCCGGACCAATAACCGCCGCTTGTTCGGTATGCTTCGGCGTAAGTCTCCGCAGCTCGTTTCAGAAATTGATCGCGTTGACCAGGTGTTGCGGCTGCGATTGCGAGATCTTTATAGGTTCGCCCAAGCATCCCAAGCGTTTCTTCGGGTGGTTGCGCTTCGCGCCGCAAATCCTCGAGAATCGCGTTTGCCCGATCGGTGGCGCCGCTCCGCGCGAGTGCCAGACCTTGCAACTGGCGTAAGCGCGTGTCTTTCGGCCAGGTCGCTAAGCCAGCCGTGACAACATCGTAGGCGAGGAGAGGTTCGCCGTGCGCAAGAATACGCTCACCAAGGCAGCGAAATAACGCGGGTGATCCCGATCCTTCTTCCGGCAGCCGCGATCGCCAGATTGACATTAACTCCGACAGATCGGCAGATTCGGTGCGCTTCAGCAGCTGGTCGATTTTCTCCGCCACGATCTGAATGTTATTTGTTTCCGGCTTTTTGACGAAGAACGAATTCGGCGAGCCGATCGATCCGATGCTGGCGTGAGAATCATTTACCCGATCGGCGGTAATCGAATTCGTCTCGCGGAAACAGATCAGTGTTAATGTCCGCAGGTCCCGGACGGGTCGCGTCGGGGCCATAAGCAGTAACTTTACCCGGCTCCAGATAATCTTTGATCATCGCTTCGACATCAATTCCGGCCTCAGCAAAATAATCGTGAACAAATTTTACCTGTCCCTGGGCATAAACGTTCGCGGGATCAAATGCGATCGGCTGCAAACTGCCAACATCAACATTGTCGCCGAACCGAAGAACGTACGGAAAAACGCTAAGAAACGTTTGGTGGGTCCGCTCCGTTGGCGCCCAGGTAACTGCAAAGCCCCCAAGCTTGAGACGGCTCTTTACCAGTTCGAAATATTCACGCGAATAAAAGTTGCCGGCATAGGCTGTGGTAGGCCACTGCGCATCGGCCTCAATGATATCGAAGCGCAACTCACTGCGCATAAGATACGCACGGCCGTCGCCGGAAAGATGCTGCACCCGCTTATCTTCGAGCAACTTTAGAAGACCGGGATCGGGATGGGTTTGAACAAGTTGGCGCAAGTTCCCAAGCTGAGGTCGAAGGATTTCGATACAACGAATCGATCTCACTTCCGGACGTCCGCCGATGCTGAACAACGTATCACCCGACCCAAGTCCAATCACGGCAATATCCCGCGGGTCGGGATGAACCAGTAACGGCAACGCGCCTAAAACCGTGTGAATATCGCCATAGGGAATCCAACTATAGCCAAGCCCATTAACAAAAACGGTGATGTATGGATTCGACTCAGTCCCGTCGTCCCTCATCAATGACACCCCCGATCCATCTTCGGCAAAGACCACGCGGCTTGGTGCAGCCCCGTGCAACCTCGACCAGAGTGTTGGCGCTGACGGCAAAGCAACGCAGGCAATGGTTATTAACGCCAGTGCTAATGCGACCGAACCGATGCGCGTCTTAAAAATGTTGCGCAGCCACAAAGCCGCAAAGATGGACGCCAGGCCGATCACGATCTTCAGAGTTACGGCCGTCCCGAATTCGTTTAGCAAAGTCAAACCAGTCAGGGAGGCTCCCGCCATACAGCCGAGAATGTTGGCAACCTGCAGCGCGCCGACTCGCCTGCCGATTGTGCGGATGTCGTGCTGAATTGCCTTCTGCAGATAAGGAAAACTTAAACCCATCAGGGTCGTGGCCGGTAGGATTAACACCAAAGGCACAACTACCAGGAACAACACAAAACGTCCGATCTCCGCCGACGTGTCCAGTGGCAGCGCTTGATTTCGCCACCATGTCAAAATGCCATTGAGAGCGAGGCTCACGTTCAGCGGATCGCGAACTCCAAAGTAGGTCGACAAATTTGGAATGAGAGATTCGGCTGTGGGCGAGACCAAAAGAACTATCGCAATCCCGGCTGACACAGCGACTAACGTTTGCAGCGCCAAAAATACCGACACCGGCCGACGGTTTCTCTGCACAAACTTTGTTCCAGCAATCGCTCCCAGGCCCAACCCTCCGAGGTAAATCGTGAGCATCGTGCCGAATGCAAACGCAGTGCACTTCAGCATTACGGTGAGCAACCTGAGCCACAAAATTTCCAGAGACAGTGCGATGAATCCCGAAAGAACGTAGAGCAAAAGCCATGTGCCGAATGTGAATCCGGTAGACTCCGCGGTCTGTGGAAGCGACGGATTCGGTTCCTGCTGGCGAAGTTCTGTCGTCACAGAACCCGCCTCCGGTTGGTTACGCACTGAGATGATGAACAGAACCAACACGCCTGCACAGGCGAAGTTGAGCGCGGCTCCTACCTTGAGCGACTGTTCAAGACCGAGTTGTGGCAGCAAAATCCACGTCGTGACCAGGGCACCGATGGCAGCACCCAAAGTATTGATGCCGTAAAGCCGTCCGATTGTTGGCGCCGCGTCCCCGACATCGCGGGTAAGCGCTTTGGCCAGTAATGGCAGCGAGACGCCCATAAAAAACGTCGGCCATAACAAGCTGCAAAACAAAACGATCCACAGTAACCAACTTGATTGTCCCAGTTCCGGGTGCCGCGTGTAGAGAAAATCGTAAAAAAATCCTTTACTCAAAAGGCCGAAAATCATGATCGCCAGCTCGGCCGCGATAAACATGACCAGATTGGTTCGCCTTGAAAATCGGTCGGCCACGTAGCCGCCGCCGAGATTCCCGAGGCCGAGTCCCGCCATGAACGTCGTCACGATTAGTGTGACCGCGTAAACGTCCGCACCCGAGAAGAAGACCAGCAAGCGCTGCCAAATGACCTGATAGAGCAAGGCCGCGAAACCGGAGACAAAGAATACGATGAAGGCGATCCAACGATGCAAAATCGCGCGCGACTCTATAAACTGCTCGTCTCTCATCGCACGATTCTTGGACGCCCCTTGGATTATTTATTCGCCGCTCGCTGTTTCAGAACGAATTCGGCCATCGGCAGATCGCGCGGGTAAGTGATCTTGAAATTGAAATCGTGATTCGGAACGAGGACCACTTTGTGACCGAGAAGCTCGACCGCGGAAACTTCGTCGGTAACTGAGACATTCTTCGTTGCAACGAGCTGGTAAGCTTCTTCAAGCAATTTTCTCGCAAAAATCTGCGGCGTTTGCATCCCGTAAATACCGTTGCGATCGACCGATTCCTTGACGGCAAGATCGACATCGGCGCGTTTCAGCGTGTCGTTGATTGGCTCCGCCAATGTCGCCGCTCCACCGCTCGTCCGGCACACTTCGAATACGCGCGTTATTTTTTCAGGAGTTACCAGCGGCCGCGCGGCATCATGCACAGCGACAAAATCAGATTTTGGATTTAAGTGATCGAGTCCGGCACGCACCGAATCACTTCGTTCTGCCCCGCCCGCGATGACCTGTTTCACTTTGGTCGGTTCGCTAACAACCTTCCGCAATTCACCCAAGCTATCGGCGCGGCCGACCAAAATAATCTCGTCGATGCAATCGGTGCGCTCGAATGCGGCGATCGTGTGCGCGATCACCGGTTTTCCGTTCACCAGCGCAAACAATTTGTCGAAGCCCATTCGTTCGCTGCTTCCGGCGGCGACGATGATCGCGCTTAGCATGGAACTAGGAGAGCTGCTTCTGCACTTCCGCGCTGAGCGTCTTGCCGTCGGCGCGACCGGCCACTTTCGCCTGCAACGCTTTCATGACCGCGCCCATTTGCGCTTTGGAGCTGGCGCCGACTTCGGCAATCGTCTCCCGCACAACTTTCGAAATTTCGTCGGCGCTCATTCCTTGCGGCAAATACGATTGCAAGATCGACAACTCCTCTTTTTCTTTCGCCGCCAGCTCGGCCCGTCCGCCCTTTTCGAAGCTCTCAATCGAATCCTGACGCTGCTTCACCTGTTTACGAATCACCTGGGCCGCTTCGGCATCGGTTAACTTTGAATCCGCGCCACCTTTTTCGATTATCGCGTTCGTGAGGGCGGCTTTAAGCATGCGCAGAACGCCCAGCTTGATCGCGTTTTTCTCGCGCATCGCTGTTTTCAACTCTGAATCAACGCGCTCGGACAGATTCACGTGAGAAAATTACGATGCCGAAACCTAATTGTCGATCTTAGCTACGCGCTGGCGAGCCGCGCTGCACCCGCTCGGACCGATTCGATATCACGGACCGAAATAACCTCAACATCTTTGCGGGTGCGCTTGAGCAGACCGGCAAGCACACCGCCTGGCCCGAGCTCGATGAACAGATCGCAGCCAAGGTCGACCAGTCGTTCCATGCAATCGACCCAGCGGACTGTGCTGGTGACTTGATCTTGCAACGTCTGGCGAATTTCTTCCGGCGTTTTCACTTCCTGGCTAGTCACGTTGCTAATCACCGGGAATTGTGGCGTCTGGATTGGAACATTGGCCAGCGCTTCGCCGAGTTTTTCATAAGCGCTTTCCATCAATCGCGAATGATACGCGCCGGCCACATTCAGCATCGTGGCGCGGCGAATCCCATATTCCTTCGCAACCCCGACCGCCGCTTCCACTTTCGCCAGCTCACCGGAAATAACGATCTGTCCCGGCGCGTTGATATTGGCAACATCGACATCCTCATCGGCCGCGAGCTGACGAACGTCGTTCTCCAATCCGCCGATCATTGCCGCCATTCCACCAATTGTCGCAGCACAAGCTTCATCCATAAACTCGCCGCGCTTTTGCACGAGTTTGAGCCCGTTCCCGAAATCGAATGTGCCAGAAGCGGCATGCGCGGTCATTTCGCCTAACGACAATCCGGCCGCGCCGCCCACTGGAAAATCGCCGGCCAACTCGCCCAAGATCGAGAAACAAGCGAGACCGTGAACAAAAAGAGCCGGCTGACAATTTGAGGTCTTCGTTAGTTCCTCGATCGGACCGTTCCATGCGATGTCGCTCAATTTGCGGCCGACGATTTCGTCGGCTCGCCGAAACAAATCCGCCGCGGCTGCGAACTCGCCGGCCAGATCTTTTCCCATCCCGACGACCTGGGCGCCTTGTCCCGCAAATAAAAGCGCGACTTTTTTCATGTCGTTCTTTTGTTAATCGCGTTGTGGACTCGGTGCGAGCGCTCATTTTTGCAGGGTCATTTTACGCTTGCACGTGATGATTCACTCGCGAGCATAAACAAGCTTATGGCATTTACGGTGCGCGAAATTGAATCTCCCGATCCGGTGACGCAAGTCGTTGCCGAAGAGGCGAAGCTGCGCGAAGCCGATCATGACATCGGCGAGAAAATGATTCTCAACATGGGTCCGTCCCATCCGGCGACGCACGGTGTGTTGCGACTCGTGCTTGAGCTCGACGGCGAGGTTATCACCAAAGCTATGCCGGACGTCGGATTTTTGCACCGCGGCGATGAAAAAATTGCCGAGAACATGCAATATAACCAGTTTGTGCCTTACACCGACCGGCTCGATTATCTCGCGCCGCTTTCGAACAACGTGGCCTACGCGCTGGCAGTGGAGAAATTGATGAATTGGGAAATTCCGCCGCGCGGAAAAGCGATTCGCGTGATTTGCTGCGAGCTTTCCCGAATCTCGTCGCATCTGATGGGGCTTGGAGCGATGGCGCTCGATCTCGGCGCGATGACGGTGTTCCTCTATTCGTTCACGCAACGCGAAAAAATTTACGACCTGAGCGAGCTTCTCAGCGGGGCACGCTTCACCACTTCCTACACGCGCGTCGGCGGACAGATTCGCGATCTCCCCGAAACATTCATACCGATGTTGCGGGCATTTCTCGATCAATTCGGCCCCGCTCTGGACGAGATGGATAAATTGCTGACGCGAAATCGCATCTTTGTCGATCGAACCAAAGATGTCGGGGTCATTTCAAAAGAACGCGCGATTGCCTACGCGTTGTCGGGTCCGAATTTGCGCGGCAGCGGCGTCGAACACGATTTGCGGCGCAAACATCCCTATCTCGATTACGAACAGTACGATTTCGAAGTCGTGATCGGCAGCGCGGGCGATTGTTACGATCGCTATCTGGTGCGGGTCGAGGAAATGCGGCAGAGCGCAAAAATCTCGCGCCAGGTGATCGACAGATTGCCGAGCGGCCCGATTAACGTGGCCGATTGGAAAAATATGACGCCGCCGAAATCGCACGTGATGACGAAAATGGAGGAACTGATTCATCACTTCATCGTCGTGACGGAAGGCCTCGACGCGCCGCCGGGCGAGATTTATTTCGCGGCTGAAAATCCAAAAGGTGAGCTCGGTTTCTACATCAACAGCAAAGGCGGCGGCGTTCCGCATCGCCTTAAGATCCGCGCGCCGTCCTTCGTGAATCTGAGCATCTTGCCGGAATTGCTTCCGGGCCACATGGTGAGCGACGTTCCCGCAGTGCTCGGAAGTCTGGACTTTGTCATGGGCGAATGCGACAGATGAATATGTCGATCTTGCAAAAGTTTTCCCGTCTTCTCCTCGTAGTCGTGGTCTTGCTCTCGCTTTCCTGCGTCGGCCGGCGCATCACCAAAGCCAACGTCGATGAAGTCGCAGAAGGAATGTCGAAGAAACAGGTGGAATCGATTCTTGGACCGCCGACCGAGCTCGATAACAAGGATTTCGTCATCATGAAGAAGACGACTTACATCTACCGACAGGACAAAGACACGGTGACGATCGTTTTTAAAGATGACAAGGTCACCGAAAAGCAGAGCACGTTAACCGACTAACTTTTTCGCCCGTGGACTCCCGCGTTCCCGCCGAGTTGGAGCGAAAAATAGATGAAGCCATCGGGCATTATCCGCCCGATCAAAAACGAAGCGCCGCGCTGCCGCTGCTGCATCTTTGGCAGGAACATTTCGGATTGATTAACGACGATGCGGTGACGTGGATCGCGGCGAAGCTCGGACTTCAGCCGATCAACATCTTCGAGCTGGTCACGTTTTATCCGATGCTGCGCGAGAAACGCGCGGGCAAAACACACATCCGCGTTTGCCGCACGCTCAGTTGCGCGATGGCTGGAAGTTATCAGGTAATGGAGAACCTTTGTGCCGCCACCGGCATCCAGCGCAAGACCGATCTCGCGGCCGCGGGACACACGCCGATTTCGGTCAGCCCTGACAGAAATTACAGCATCGAATTTGTCGAATGTCTGGCGAGTTGCGGCACCGCGCCAGTTTGCATGGTGAACGATGATCTGCACGAAAACGTGCAGCCCGACAACGCGAGGTCGATCTTATCGCAACCTGCGGACAAACCGGTCGTGCCTTCGCCGCACCCGCTCGAGCAGCGGATCATTTTCAAGAACATCGGACGTAGCAATTGGAAGACCGACATTAAGACCTACTTGGACGACGGCGGTTACGACGATTTGCGCAAAGCTCTCCAGATGTCGCGTGCCGAGATCATCAACGAAGTGAAAACGTCCGGCCTACGCGGCCGCGGCGGCGCCGGATTTCCGTGCGGCGTGAAATGGAGTTTCATCAAACCGGACGAAAAGAAGCCGGTTTACTTGATATGTAATGCCGACGAATCGGAGCCGGGGACGTTCAAGGACCGCTACATTATTCATGAAGATCCGCACCAATTGCTCGAAGGGATCGCCATCTCCTGTTTCGCCCTCAATGCCCGAACGGCGTACCTATATATAAGAGGCGAATTCCCGGAGGGCGCGAAGATCCTCGAGCGCGCGATCGAAGAGGCACGCGAGCACAAGTTTCTCGGCAAAAACATTCTCGGCTCCGGATTCGATGTCGAGGTTCACATTCACCGCGGAGCCGGCGCCTACATTTGCGGCGAAGAAACCGGGCTGATCGAATCGCTGGAGGGCAAACGCGCCTATCCCCGGATTAAGCCGCCTTACTTTCCGGCCGTGCTCGGGCTCTACATGTGTCCGACCATCGTCAACAACGTAGAGACCCTTTGCGCGGTGAAACACATTATCGCCATGGGCGGAGCGAAATACGCGCAATTTGGACGACCGAACAATACCGGCACACGCATCGTTTGCGTGAGCGGCGACGTCGAACGCCCCGGCTATTTCGAAATCGAAGTCGGCAAAGTGACAATGGGGCAATTGATCTACGAAATGGCGGGCGGAGTGAAATGGGGGCGGCGATTGAAAGCGGTAATCCCTGGTGGCAGCTCGGCGAAAGTTTTGCGCGCCGACGAACGCTTCAAACTCAAACAAAAACAACCGGATGGATCGACAATCGACGTCGAGATGTCGATCTACGACCTGCCAATGGATTTTGATTCGCTCGCCGCGGCTGGATCAATGGCGGGATCCGGCGGCGTGATCGTGCTCGACGATTCGCGCAACATGGTTTGGGTGCTCAACAACATCAACGAATTTTATGCACATGAGTCGTGCGGCCAGTGCACGCCCTGCCGCGAAGGCTCGCTTTGGATGAAAAAAATTACCGAACGCATGCTCAATGGCGGCGGCGTCACGGAAGATCCGCGCACACTGAAAACGATCGGCGATAATATTGCCGGCCGGACTATCTGCGCGTTTGGCGAAGCGTGTGCCTGGCCGACCCAAAGTTTTGTTGAAAAATTTCCGGAGGAATTTGCCGCTCACGCGCGCAAATCGATCCCACCCCCGCTGCCGCCAGAAGACACGCCTCGAGAATTAATTGAGCGCGAGCAAATCCCAACCAGCCCCCTCGCCCACGATCCCGGCTGGGAAGAGGCCGGGGCTGATGCGGTGATCTAAACAAAATGAATAAGGAAAACAGGAAAACAGGAAAAATTCTAAGGGATTCAGAAATCACCGAACCGATTATTGCCGCTGCGATCCGAGTGCATCGTGAGTTAGGTCCGGGTTTCCTCGAGTCGATATACGAAGAGGCGCTTGCAGTTGAATTTGCTTTGAGCGGGATTCAATTCATTCGACAGCATCCGGTGCCCTTGTTTTATTGCGATCACCAGATTGGCGAACATCGCTTGGATTTCTTGGTCGAAGGAAAAATTGTCGTCGAACTCAAGGCCGTAAGCGAACTGGAGGATATTCATTTCGCAATCGGCCGCAGCTACCTCAAAGCGACGAATTTGCAGGATGGCCTGCTTTTTAATTTTCCGACGGTCCCTCTAACCATTAAACGCTTCTGTCGCGAGCTTCGCGAGCTGATTCAACCATCGATCTGCATCAATGAATTTCCTGTTTTCCTGCTTTCCTGATTCGTAACCGCCTTCCCGCCTTCCTTAGATATGCCTGAATCAACGCCGCCGCTGTTCGACGTCCAGATCGACGGAGTGTGGCATCAATTTCCGAAAGGCACCCGAGTGATCGAAGCTTGCGCGCAGGCCGGCGTTTATGTGCCGCGCTATTGCTATCACAAAAAACTCAGCTCGCCGGGAAATTGTCGAATGTGTTTGATCGAGATGGGAATGCCGCGAATGGGTCCCGAACGCAAACCGGAGCTCGGTGCCGACGGCAAGCCGATCATCAACTGGATGCCCCGCCCGCAAATCTGTTGCGCGCAGGATGTCGCTGAAGGAATGGGCGTGCGCACAAACTCACCGATGGTTGAGGAATGTCGCAAGGGGGTGATGGAATTCCTGCTCATCAATCATCCGCTCGATTGCCCGATCTGCGACCAAGCGGGCGAATGCGAGCTCCAGGAGTTCAGCGTTGAGTACGGCGCGGGCGGCTCCCGCTTTCTCGAAAACAAGGTGAAGAAGCCGAAGGCGGTGCAACTCGGCCCGCGAGTTACGCTCGACGACGAGCGCTGCATTCTCTGCTCGCGTTGCGTTCGATTTTGCAACGAAATTGCCAAGGACGATGTGCTCGGATTTACCGACCGCGGCAGTCACACCGTGCTGACAGCGCATCCGGGCAAGCGGCTCGAAAATAACTATTCACTCAACACGGTCGATCTGTGTCCGGTCGGCGCGCTTACTTCCACCGATTTCCGCTTCAAGATGCGCGTTTGGTTTTTAAAGGAAACGAAAAGCATCTGCACCAGCTGCGCGACCGGCTGCAACACACTCATCGGCACGCGCGAGGACATTGTTTATCGGCAAACACCGCGCGAGAACGATCACGTAAATTCCTGCTGGATGTGCGATTACGGCCGGCTCAACTTTAAATATCTCGAAGCCGAGAACCGCATCCTCGAGCCCCAGATTTCCAATGGAAAAGAACTCGTGCCAAGCGATTGGAAGAGCGCGATCGCGCACGCGGCGCTCCAGCTCAGACAATTCAGCGCAGAGAACATCGCGATCATCGCCTCCGGCCGGATGACCAACGAAGAGCTTTGGCTCACACGTAAAGTCGCGGACGTGCTCGGCGTTCGTTACATCGACATTGTGCCGCGCTTCGGCGAGGGCGACGATATTTTGCTGTGCGAAGACCGCAATCCAAACGCAACCGGTGCGCAATTGATTCTGGGTCTGGATTCGGAACCGGGCGCGAAACTTCCGGCGATCGTCCGAGGCGTGAAATCGGGAGCGATCAGAGCGCTGCTCGTGCTCGGTGAAAATCCGATTACGCTCGGTATTTCGGGCGAACAGTTAACGAGCATGCCCGCGCTCGTTGCGATGGATATTTTATCGAACGCTGCCAACGAGCACGCGACAGTTCTCTTGCCGGCTTCAGGGTTCGCCGAAAAACGCGGCTCGATGATCAATGGCGAAGGCCGCTTGCAACGGTTGAATCGCGCGGTGCGCCCTCCCGGAAACGCACGCGACGATTGGGAAATTTTACGCGACTTGCTTCAGGCGCTCGGCGGAAGCAATGGAATTTACACCATCGAAGATGTGTTCCGGCAAATGAGCGCGGAGATTCCGAAGCTCGCCGGATTGACTTTGAGCAAGATCGGCGACTTGGGTGTGGACGTAACGAAGGTAGACGAATCGCCTCGGCCGCCGATTGATCCCGAGGCCAAGGACATCGAAAAGGCGGAGGAGAGCCGCCCGGCCGGACGATAACGCAAGATCGACAATGGATTATTTTTTTATCGGCACCTCGCTTCTGAAAATCATCGGAATGATTTTCATCGTGATTTTGCCGATGGTTTCCTACGCGGTTTACGCGGAGCGCCGGGTCAGCGCATTCATGCAGGACCGGCTCGGACCGAATCGGGTCGGCCCGGCGGGCCTGCTTCAACCGATTGCCGACGCCGCGAAGTTTTTGCTGAAGGAAGATTTTACGCCCGCGACAGTAAACACTTTTTACTACTGGCTGGCGCCATGTCTGGCGATGATTCCGGCGATCCTGACAATCGCGGTCGTTCCGTTCGGCAGCACGTTGTTCGGCGTCCCAATGGTGATTGCCGACATCAACGTCGGAATCCTCTATGTTTTCGCCATTGCGTCGTTAGGCGTTTACGGAATTGTCCTCGGCGGTTGGGCTTCGAATTCCAAATATCCTTTTCTCGGCGGCGTGCGCTCGAGTTCGCAAATGATTTCCTACGAACTTTCGCTCGGCCTCGCTGTCATTCCGGTTTTCCTGCTCGTCGGAAATCTTCGCCTAACGAGTGTCGTCAAATATCAAATCGAGCACGGCTGGTTGATCGCGCCGTTTATCGGCGATTGGACGAATCCTGGGAAATGGGTGCTCACAATTCCAATGATCGTCTCTTTCGTCGTCTTCATGGTTGCGGTCTTCGCTGAGACGAATCGCCTTCCGTTCGATTTGCCCGAAGCCGAGCAGGAACTCGCCGGCGGCTATCACACTGAGTATTCCTCAATGAAGTTCGCCCTTTTTTTCCTCGGGGAGTACGCCGCGATGATCAGCGGCTCTGCGATTGTGGTTACATTATTCCTGGGCGGCTGGCATTTCCCCGGAATTCCCGATGGATCGCACGGCTGGATCTTCGGTTTGATCAACATCGCGATTTTCTTCTCCAAAGTCGCCGCTCTGATTTTTTTCATGATGTGGGTGCGCTGGACCCTGCCGCGCTTTCGCTGGGACCAGTTAATGCGTCT
>QHOI01000116.1 GCA_003218705.1 Verrucomicrobiota bacterium
TTTCAGAGGAAGACGCGCTTAAAGTCGGGTTGCAAGAAAAAGCGCAGGAGTTTGTCGAAAAAGGCGCCGAGATTTACGTTCGATAGTGCGAGACTCTGTCGAGGCGTTCCGTTGTCCTCCTGAAGCGCAGCTGCCTCGCCGGCGAACGATGCTGCCTTCGTCGCAAACATCGGCCAAAACTACTCATCGTTACTTGTACCAAGTCTTTGGTTCAGGTCCCGCGATAATTTTTTGAAAACGAGGATCGTTCCGCAACGGATCCCATTCCCAACGCTGTCGCAGATCGGAAAGGGTGACGCTTTCGTCGGCATAATCGACCGCGAATGGAACAGTAAGGAGACGTTCAATCCGGCTTATAGCCTTGTCCTTCTCGCCGACGTAGACGCAGATCAGAGTGTAGAAATCTTCTACGACAGCCCCCTCGATGACATCATGCGAGATGGGCTTGAGTTCCATCGCGCGTTGTCCTTCGCGCAGCGCGTCATCCTTGCGTCCTAAGAACGCATAAAGTAGTCCCAGCTGTCCGTGTCTGACGCCGTCTTGTGGACTGTTCGCGACGGTCTTTTCGATCGCCGGTCGTGCGGCCTCGAACTCAGCCCGCGCTTTCGCCACGTTGCCACGAACAAGATCGACACATGCTTGCAGGTAACTTTTTGGCAGCGGAACTCCGGTCTGCGATGCGACTGTGTCCAGTTGGCAGGCGGCCAACGCTTTCTCCGCTGCAACCGCATCGCGGTTCATCAAGCTCACGTCCCAACGCGCAAAGGTGACGACGCCGTCAGGGTCAAGGTTTGGCGGCAGAGATTCGACCGCGGCTTTGATGGGAGCAGTGGCGCCTTTCCAGAAAAACTCGATATAAGCTCGTTGGATCCTTACGTTGAACGAATCAGGGAAGAGCGCGAGCACGCGGTCCATCCGCTCAGCCGCGGTGTGCCAATCGCGCAGGCCAAAAAAAGTTTGTGAGGCATCGTAAAGCATCACCGAATTGCGCGGATCGATAGCTTCCGCGCGTAAATATGCTGTGAGGGCCTCTGTCCAATGTCCCCGCCGTCTTTCTATTGCGGCGGTATACAGACCAACGTCCCCGTCATTGGGAAGTGCATTCCCTGCCAGACCAAGTTCGCGCAGGGCGGCGTCGTAATCACTTTCCATATAATAATGATAAAGGCCGAGCGCGAGGTGGCCCTCCCCGAGATTCGGCTGCAACCGAAGCGACTCGAGCGCTTCGGCATGCGCCTTTTGCTTCCATGGCTCGATCGGTTCGTAGAAATGGTAGAGGTTACTTGTACTGGCGGAGAGCCGCGCGTGAGCGAGAGCGAACTTTGGGTCGAGCCCGATTGCCTGTTCGTAAAGATTTATCGCTGACCGAAAATCCTGGAGAAGATTATCCGGCCGGGTTTGATAATCGCGAGCCCGCAAGTAAATGACGTAGGCATCGGGATTGTCCGTCGGCTTCGCTTCCACTCGCGCTTTTTCCTGAGGAGACAATGTGGTCCTGAGGGAATCGGCGATGCTCTTGGCCACTTCCCCTTCCACGCTGAAGATGTCGTTTAACCGCCGGTCGTAACTCTGCGCCCAAAGATGCGCGTCGGTTTCCGCTTGAATTAACTGCACATTGATGTGCACCTGGTCGCCGGCCTTCTGCACGCTCCCTTCCAGCACGTGACTCACGTGCAACTGCTGCGCGATTTCGGCCAGATTCTCCGGAGCGCTGTTATAATGTGCGGTTGAAGTCCGGGAGATCACGCGGAGCCCGCTGATTCTGGAGAGCGTAGTGATAATTTCATCCTGAATGCCCTGAGCGAAAAAAGCGTTCTCTTTGTCCGAGCTAAGGTTCTCGAACGGGAGCACCGCGACCGATTTGTCCTGCAGCGCGGTTGATGCGGTTTGTTTTGGCAGTTCGGTAGTCAGCGATTTTCGGGTTCGCACAAACTGAAACGCAAGCAGCGAAGTCGCCAGCACTGCCGCGGCGACGATGATCGCCGTCCATTTCTTGCCGGCTTTGGGTGCGATCGCCTGTGTCTGCGGCACTTCATCGGAACGCTTGAGCCCCTCCGGGGTCAGATCGAATGCCCAAGCCAGGATCAGCGCGACCGGGAAACCGAGGATCACAGCTGTGACAAATACTTTCATCACCCACGAAGGCGCTTCGAACGTGGGGAACAGAATGGAAGTCGCCTGGATCAGAAGCCAGGCCACGATCGCATATGCGACCGCGACCCTGTAGACCTTGCGTCGCTTCAATTCGGTAAAAAAAATGGCTGGATCCATCGCGGCGTCGGGAACGTTAGCGCAACACACTTTTTATGCACCAACGGGCATACTCATTGCGATGCTGCCCGTCGCGTGCAAGTGATTCAATCTTTCACTCGATTCCGAGACCGTGCGCGAATGGAGCCGACCGGGATGGAGGCGACATAGATGGGCAAACCCGAGAGGGCGAAAGTGCGGGCAGCACTTGAGTCAATTCCACGCTGGGGTCAATTCTTTTGTTACGGTTATTCATGCAAAGGAGGCGCAGCCGCGGATTTCCGAAAACGAAGCGCTCGAAAAAGGTCTGAAAGAAAAGTCAGACGAGTTTGTCGAAAAAGGCGCGCGGAAATCTACGCGAAGACGTAATCCTGTAGACGCCTCGCTCTGCCTGCCGCGCCGAAATCAATGAAGGCGGGTTGACGCATTGGAGCGCCATAACCCTCCGACCTTTACAGTCCTCAGCATAAATCTTGACCGGTTTTCTCGTCCGGATCACACCGCGCTTTGCCTTGCCGAGATTGATGGACTATTTGAACATGCAAGGCTCACAAGACGGGCCGAGTCTGCTGCGACATGAAAGAGGAAACGATTGATACACATTCGAAGGCGCTGAGAATCAACCTCGATCCGCGCTGGTACGGAACGTTCGCCGAGATCGGCGCCGGCCAGGAGGTGGTGCGCTGGTTTTTCCGTGTCGGCGGCGCCGCTGGGACGATCGCGAAGAGCATCTCGGCTTACGACATGAAAGTGAGCGACGCCATTTATGGGCGCGCCGAGCGTTATGTCTCGCGCGGGCGGCTCCAAGCAATGCTCGATCACGAGTTCGACCTCGACGTCGAGCGGCTCGGGAAGGAGCGCGGCGATAACACTTCCTTCTTCGCCTTTGCCGATACGGTGGTGGCGCGAAGCTACCGCGGCGGCCATGAATTCCACGGCTGGATGGGAATCAAATTCCAGAGCCGCGTCCACGATCAGCCGAGCCAGATCGTGATGCACTTGCGGATGCTCGACGCGGAGGCGTCACTGCAACAGGAGGCGCTCGGCATCGTGGGAGTCAATCTTTGCTACGGCGCATTTTTTCTTAGCCACATGCCGGAG
>QHOI01000021.1 GCA_003218705.1 Verrucomicrobiota bacterium
CGATCTTCCGGTACGAGCGCATATCTGAGGTCGGATCTCCGGTGACAGCATAATCTTTCCCGTCGAATCTGCCGGTCCATTCGCTGTGCGCAGGCTTACCTTTTTCGTCCGTCCCGTCGATCGTCACTTTGGTTTGGAAAAGCATCGATTGGTACGCAACCGTGCTATTCCTTGCCATCCCCCCGAGCTTCGATTTTTTGACGTTCAGCTTCCATGTCCCCATTTGCGCGTTCGCCGCGAAACAAGCCGCCCCTGTTGCAAGGCAAACTGCCAGAGTTAGTAACAGTGTTTTAGATTTCATGGCGCAGATGAAGACGGGATTTCGATGAATCGTCAATCCTTTTGTTTTCTTGACCACGGATTACGCGGATGTCTCGGATTGGGGAGCGCACGCGCCAGCTTCTCTCAACGCTGAACCATCTCTCAACCAGCTCGGCACTGGTCACGTGTCACTCGTCACTTTTGACTGAGCTGTCGCTCGTAATCCGCCTCGGCGAAGTGGCCTTTCGATTCGGCGATCAGCCCGTCGTTGTCGATCTTCCAAAGTTCGTAGCCGCTGATTCGAACTTTTTTTCCTGTGCCGCCTGGTCCGGTGTTCGTTCCGGTTAACGTCCAATGGAACGCGACCCCTCCGTCTCGCGGCTCGAGTTTGTCGAACGTCACGACCATGTCCGGAAATGTTGTCATGAACGCTTGCGCTTCCTTGGCGATCGCCGCGCGTCCGACCGCGGGCGGCCCGTTGTTGATGCTAATTGAGCCGCGCTCGGCGAAGAACGCCGCGACACTCTCAGGATTTTGGCTAGACCACGCTTTCGCATAGCGCTTTGCGAACTCCGTTATTTCAGCGAGATCGTTCATGCGCGTGTTTCCGGCGCGACAATCTCGCGTAGATTGTAGGTTGCGTACGCTTTGGGCTTGTTGCCCTTCGCGATAATCTCGTCCACGACGCGGCCAAACTCTTCCGTATGCCAATGTCTCCGCTCCTCCCACCATTGTTGTATTCCGGGATAGGCAATGAAATCGCTCAGCGTCCGCTCGATCTTGCCCCATGAGGATGCCGTAAGTATGCCGTCCAAATAGGAGAAATACATTGCTTCGAAGTGGTTGAAGAAACGGTTGAAGAAGGCACTGAACCTGAGTTTCGAGACAGGATCGAGATCGGCGAAAGATTGTACGCCTCGAAGAAAAATTGCGCTGAGCTCCGCGCTATCGTGCAGAGCGCATGTCAGATCGCCCCACTGCGCAGTGAGAACATTCACTGCCGAATGTCGTCGTTCCTTCGTTTGTTCTCTGATTTGGACAGCGAAATAAATGAGGGAGGGGATTCCGACGAACACGGCCGCTAGCTGCCCGATCGCTGCAAGCATTTCCCAGTTCATGGCTGTGGAATGATTACCGTTCTGACGTGATCAATGGAACTCTGAAGTGCGTCGAGTACGGCATTAATCCGCCCCGCGTCGAGGTCGACAACGCGCAGACTCTCCGGCGGAAAACGAAGTTTTCCGTCGCGCGCGAATTCCATCAGCGCCGGCAATTCGGTCTCCAGATGATCGGACACGCCGATGATTTCGACCTCTTTGTTGATTAGCTCCGGGTACGGGAAGATCGACATCGGCTCTGCCGTTAATCCAATCATCGCCGCGCGCCCGAGTGGGCCCAAACATCGCACCGCTTGCCGCATGGTTTTCGACGAACCGATCAACTCGAGTGAAACATCGACACCTTTTCCATTGGTCGCTTCTTTGATTTGCTCCACGGGATCTGCCGCGTTTGCGTCGATCGCGACCGCGCCCAGCTTTGCAGCTGAAGTCAGTTTCGCTCGATTGATTTCGACAACGTAGACGCCGCCGCAATCGAGAGCTCGCGCTAACTGCAACGCCGAAAATCCCAATCCGCCGAATCCGAAAATTGCAACTGATTCGCCGGGTTTTAGCCGCGCTTTGTTCAACGCATGAAGCGCCGTCGCGGATGAGCACATCATGATTGCGCCGACTTCGAATGAGATTTCTTCGGGAAGCGCGAACGCGTTTCGGCCAGGAACTTTGATGAACTCGGCGTATCCGCCGTCGCGATGTTTGCCGATCATTTGCCCTTGGTGGCAAAACTGTTCCAAACCGCGACCGCAGAATTCGCAGGATCCGCAGTGTACTAAATAGTGTACGCAAACGCGGTCGCCGGCTGCGACATTCGTGACATCCGATCCGATCTTTTCCACGCGCCCCGCGACTTCGTGGCCGAGCGTGACTGGCAGATTGTCGATCTTGGAAATGCCGGCGCGATAATGCGCGTCGGAGTGGCAAATCCCGGTCGCGCCAACACGAATCAAAACTTCCGACAAACCGATCTCCGGAACTTCAATCTCCGCATTCTCCAGCGGTGCTCCGATCTGTCCGAGTCGTACAGCTCTCATTCTTCATCAGCGATCACTGCTCAAACTGTGTGCGCTCGTGATTAACGAATGAGCGCATCCAATTTTTTCGGATCGAGACTAACATCGCGATAATGTTGCCGGGTCAGCTCGAGAAGGGTGAACCCATCTTCGTAGGCGGCAAAGTTACCATTGCTTGGCTTGTCCAAATAAATGAGACCGCCTCCGACGACGAACAGCGTCATCATCGGCTCCGGCGAATCATCAGTGATGACCAAGGTGTGCGCTTCGCCAGCGGGCTCGTAAATATAGGTGCCGGGTTTTGCAATCCAATCATGTTCCAGGTAACGCCAGTGGCCGCGCATCGTGTAGCCGTGAACGGTGCCCACGTGATAATGCGTCCCGACCATTGAGCCCGGAAGTCCCTTCAGGACAACGCTGAATCCTCCGCTCGTCACGTTGAACGAACAGGGCTGGAACCAAATACCCTCGGCATACGGCACCCACAAACGGTCGTCGTCTAGATCGAGGTTGGTGATGAAGTGTTCGCGACTCCGCAAACTCGGCTCCAAACCGTCAGCGTGACTGTTGAAAGCAGTGATTGGCATATAATTGATATCTCAGGAGCTTTGGAACGCAGGAATTCAAAACGAAAATGATATTCCTGCTTTCCTGAGCGATTTACTTTTTCTCCGACGCCGCGCTGGTAAGCGGAATATCGGAATTCCAGATGTCGGCGCCACATTTCCAACTGCCGTCGGCGTGTTTTTCCCAGACCTCAAGATATTTACCACGATCATTGACCGGCTTGCCGGTGACTACGTCGTTCATCGTCACTTCATAGGTTCCGCTGATGAAGGCGATGTCGCCGGATTTTGCGACTTC
>QHOI01000051.1 GCA_003218705.1 Verrucomicrobiota bacterium
ATATGCAAGCGACTTTCGTTCCGGTCCGAGACCGGCCGCACTTTCGCCGGTGAACAAATCGAACAGTTCCACGCGTTCAAGCAACGGCTCCATCGGTTCCTGAATCGCCCGCAAAATTTTCGCGTGCGAAACTTCTTCCGGCACAATCATCGCAATGTCGCGCGTGATTGATGGATACCGGTCAAGCTCGCGAAACTTTTTCGCTGATTCGCCAACGACTAAAAGAAGATCGGCATGCAGCTCGGCAATGAGCACCGGACCTGCCGCACTGGATTTGGTCGTCGAAAGTTGTCCGCCAAAGCCGATCATCTGATCTCGGGACCAAATGTCGACCGCGAGCGCGAGATCGGGATATTTCGCCGGCCGAAACGACAGATCTGGAATAACGCACTCCAACGCGCCCTTGAGATCGAACAGGTCCAGACCGCGGCTCGTTTGCGATCGCCAATTCGGCGCGCG
The DNA here is from genome assembly GCA_003218705.1 of Verrucomicrobiota bacterium. Classification (GTDB taxonomy): domain Bacteria; phylum Verrucomicrobiota; class Verrucomicrobiia; order Chthoniobacterales; family UBA10450; genus AV40. The sequence goes on from QHOI01000051.1 coordinate 460, forward strand.
CGTAATATTTCCCCAGAGCAAAATCCCGAGATGCCGTTCTTCCTTTCCGGACGGCGGGATAAACGTGCGCCCGATTTCAAAGATGGCGACGGTCTCGGCGCCCGCCCGAATATTTCGCTCGAGCACTTCGAGCAGCCCGCCGATCAAGCTCGGCCGCAGCGCGACGTGATCTTCGCTCAACGGATTTCGCAACGCTATCGCCTTTTCGCTGAATGCGGAGGCGCTTCTCGGGATCAATTTGGATGTGCGCGCTTCTGAAAGGCCACGCGCAACAAGCCGCTCACGCATCGCCGACTCCAGATTGTGCGAGTGATCTGCCGCGCTCGAGGCGGTGAACCGGCTTCGGCCGGTCCCCGGAACTTTGTCGACTCCGAATGCGCGAACGACCTCTTCGATGAGATCGACATCGCGCTGCAAATCCCGCCGATGACTCGGAATTTTCCATTTCATCATCTTAGCGGCGCTGGTCTTCTGCAAACTGAACCCCGTCAGAATCTCATCAACTGTTCTTGGCTTGATCGCGATCCCGACGACTCGATCGCATTTTTCATAGCTCAATGAAACATCGGCTGGATTCCCCGGAATTTTCCCGGCAGTCGCAATTTCTTTCGCCGGCGTTCCGCCTGTGATTTCGCGGATCAACTCGGTCGCGCGCTGAGACGCGCGTAAAACCATTCCGGGATCGACGCCGCGCTCGAACCGGTAACTCGCGTCGCTCGGCAAATTGAGATTGCGCGCAGTGCGACGAACGCTCGCAGGCAAGAAATAGGCGGCCTCGAGCAAAATGTTTTTCGTCGAGTCGGTGACTCCGGTTTCCTCGCCGCCCATTACGCCGGCGATTCCAACTGCGCGCTCCTGATCGGCAACGACCAGATTATCCGGCTTGAGCGAGTAAGTCTTGCCGTCGAGCGCGAGAAATTTCTCGCCGTCCCGCGCCAGCCGGACATTAATTCCACCTTCCAATTTGTCGGCGTCGAACGCGTGCGTCGGCTGGCCGAGCTCCAGCATCACGAAGTTCGAGATGTCGACGATGTTGTTGATCGACCGAATGCCGACGCTCTCGATTTTCGCGCGCAACCATTGCGGACTCGGCCCGACTTTCACGTCGTCGATCTTGCGGGCGGAGAAAAATGGACATTCGCGTATGGCGCTGATGGTCACGCCAGTCTTCCTGATGTCGATCTTCGCTTCGCGTGGCGTTGATTTGAGTGTGTTTCCAGTCAGCGCTGCGATTTCGCGCGCGAGTCCGAAATGGCTTAGTAAGTCGCCACGATTCGGGGTGATCTCAACATCCAAAATCATCTCGCTTGGAAAAACGTCGCCAATCGGCACGCCGATTTTTGCCTCCGGCGATAGAATCAAAAGCCCGGCCGCATCTTCGCCGAGGCCGAGCTCAATCGCGCTGCAAAGCATTCCTTCGCTTTCAACGCCGCGCAGTTCGCTCTTTCGAATCTCGGTGCCGTTCGGCAACTTCGCGCCGGACAACGCCAGTGGAACTTTGTCGCCAACTTTGTAATTGCTCGCGCCGCAAACGATCTGGCGTTTCGTGCCGCTGCCGTCGTTGACTTCGCAAACGCTGAGGCGATCGGCATTTGGATGACGCGATGACGCGGTGATCTGTGAAACGATCACGTTGTCGATCTTTGCGCCGCGCGTCTCGACGTTCTTGGTTTCGACGCCGGCACGAGTAAGTAAATCGGCGATCTCCTCAGGATCTTCTGGAAGATCGACAAATTCGGCCAGCCAGTTAACGAAAAATTTCATTGTCTTTGGCAATCTGTCATTCCGAGCGAAGTCGAGGAATCTCTTACTATTTCTGAATCAGAAATATCTAGAGATGTCTCCACTTCGGTCGACATGACAAAAGAGATGTTCACGCGAATTGTTTTAAGAACCGCAGATCGTTCTGCGCGAAGAGACGGATGTCGGGAATGTCGAACAAAATCATGGCGAGCCGATCCATGCCGAGACCGAATGCGTAGCCTGTCCATTTTTCCGGATCGTAAGCTTTGTCGCCGCGCGCTTTGTTGACCGCTTCGAAAACAGCTGGATGCACGATGCCGGACCCGGCGACCTCGATCCATTGTTCGCCTTTTTTGAGTGCCTTTGATTTGACGTAAACCTCAAGACTCGGCTCGGTGAATGGAAAATAATGCGGTCGAAATTGGACGGCGGTGTCGGCACCGAACAGTTCGCGCATGAAAAACTCAAGCGAACCTTTCAAATCGGCTACGCTCACGTTCTCATCAACATAGAGCCCTTCGATTTGATGAAACTGCGCGCTGTGGGTCGCATCGACTTCATCGCGACGATAGGCCGCGCCGGGCGCGATCACGCGAATCGGCGGCGGCCCGGATTGCATCGTGCGGATTTGCACCGTCGAAGTGTGGGTCCGGAGTAATCGGCCGTCCGGCAGATAAAATGTGTCCTGCTCGTTCCGCGCTGGGTGTTCGGGCGGCGTGTTCAGGGCGTCGAAACAATGCCATTCGTCTTCAACGTCCGGTCCGTCCGCGAGGGCAAAGCCCATTCGCCGGAAAATTTCGATCGACCGCTCGAGCATTTGCGTGAGCGGATGCAACGCGCCGAGCTCGTGCGGCGTTCCGGGTAGCGAGATGTCGATCTTGGCAAGCCCGCCGGTCTCTTTCTGTGATCGAAACTGTTGCGCGCGGATGTCGATAGCTGCGGTGACAGCGTTCCGCACCTCGTTGAGCAGTTTGCCGACGACCGGCTTCTCTTCCTTGGCGAGCGTTTTCATTTGCTCGCCCCAGGCCGAAACGGTGCCGCTGCGGCCGAGATATTTCAGCCGGGCAGTTTCGAGCGCCCGCTCGTCGCGCGCGGATTTGATCTCGCGCAGGGCGTCGTCGCGCAGTTGTTCCAGCGGATGCATAAGACGTTGAAGCGTTAAAGAGTTTAAGCGTTGAAGCGAAGCCGCTGCAACGTTTCAACGCTTCATCGGTTCAACGAATTACGCCGCCTTCTTTTTCGACTTCGATTTGTCTTCCAGCGCGCTCTTCGCTTGATCGACAATCGACTTGAAAGCGTTCTCGTCGGTGACTGCGAGATCGGCCAGGACCTTACGATCGAGTCCGATGCCGGCTGCTTTCAGTCCTTCGGCGAACCGGCTGTAAGTTAGCCCGTTCGCACGAGCGGCAGCATTGAGGCGCTGGATCCACAAATAACGAAAAGTGCGTTTGCGGGTCTTGCGATCGCGATAGGCCCAATATTTGCCTTTCATCGTTGCGTCTTTGGCGTAACGAAAAAGTTTTGACCGGCGACCCCGATAACCTTTGGCGGATTTGATGACGCGTTTGCGCCGCGCACGGCTGGCCGGCGCGTTAGTGGCTCTTGGCATTGTTGTTGTGTCCCGAATTACTCCGGGACTCCTCGTTCAGCGGGCTGTTCTTTAATTATCGACCTTTCCGACCTCGCTCGCTGATTAGTCCCACGGCGCGGGACAGGTGGAAAGACGTTCCGAATCGTTCGGAGCGCGAAAAATAGACGGGAAAATGACGAATGACAAATGACGAGAAATCGTGACGACAAGCGCACGTTGTGGAGGATCACCTGGTTCATCCGTAGCCATTCCTTCGACATTCGTGCTTCGCTGCGTATAAGCCGCATATAACGCGGGTAGCGAGCATATGTTTACGCGGCTTCGACATTTTCTGATATAATTCCGCCGTGCATTGGCTTGGCCGACATCGCTTGATGATCCTGGCGGGCATTTGCGCCTTTATCACTGTTTTGGTGCTCGCTCTGCATTTCGCCGCAGGCGTTCCGTTCTTGTCCATCGTCTGGAGCAGCGAGCAAGCGTACGAAGACGTCCTTCGGCGGGAGGGACGGAAAACTAAAACGCACAATGATTTTGTTTTCATCGGAATCGACCAGGAATCGCTCAAGTTGACCGCAGTCGGACCCGAGGAAATTCAAAACAATCGCGCGTTTCAATTGATGACAGAGCGGCCGTTTCCGTGGTCACGGGAGATTTGGGCGCTATTACTCGACCGATTATTCACTGCTGGGACGCGGGTCGTCATGTTCGACATGATCTTCGGCGCACACTACGACGGTGACGCCGCGTTCGGTACCGCATTGGAGCGTTATCGCGACAAAGTTGTAATAGGCGCAAATTTCGATTTCTCCGATATCCCAAATGGTGGCGCAGCAATCAACATTGCCCCGAGCGTTTCGTTAATCCCAGATAAACCAATGGAGGATGATCGCGTCGGTTACGTAGTGTTTTTCCCTGACGCCTTGGATCACAAAATCCGTTCAGCTCGTTACACGGTAACCGACAGGCAACTATCATATCAGTTACCGCAATCCAATGAGACGGCCTACGAATCTCTGGGCGCACGCGCGCTCCGTAAGCTTGGCCATTCGGGCGATGTGCCGCGCGATCTACAATCTCATTCGATTCGCTTCAGTGCGCTCGACGCCTACCTGCCGAAGGCGCTTTGGGAGGTTTTCGATCCTAAAATGTGGCATGCGAACTATCGCGACGGTAATTACTTCAAAGACAAAGTCGTTATCGTCGGAGCGTCATCACAGGTGGCGCACGATGTTTTCGATACGCCACTTAGTCCGGAAACGCCGGGACCTGCTTTGCACTTGCACGCGCTGGCGGCGGCGCTCGATCACGAATTTCTTTATGACACGGCGATCCCAATCGATTTCGCGACCGTCATTGGCGGCGGAATTTTATCGTGGATCGTGGTCGCCTTCGTTCGCCGGCCATTCCTTTGTTTGCTGACGCTTCTGGCGGTCAGCGGAGCTTATCTGGGCGTTTCGCGAATTCTTTACGATACACGCGGACTGCTGATCATGGTTGTGCCGACGCTAAGCGTGTTTCTAGCGAGCGGCCTGTTGGGACTCGGTTTTGAATACACTCTGGAACGCTTGGAAAAACTGCGCACGCGCCGGACACTCGAGCGTTACGTTTCGAAAAACCTGGTCAAAGAAATTCTCGATAACCCGGGCGGCTATTACAACTCCATGCTCGGGTCGCGCAAGCCGGTGACCGTGCTCTTTTCGGACCTGGTCGGCTTCACCAATTTGTCGGAAAAGGCCGACCCGGCTGCGCTCGTCGCGCAGCTCAATCGTTACCTTAGCAGCATGGTGCCGATGGTGTTCGATAACGGCGGGACGCTCGATAAATTTATCGGCGACGCCATCATGGCGGTTTGGGGAAACGTGAGCAGCCATGGCGCCGCGGAAGATGCGAAGGCCGCGGTCCGAGCGGCGCTTGGGATGCGGCGCGAGATGCCAAAATTAAATGCGGCGTGGCGCGCGGAGGGGATGCAACCGCTCGCATTCGGCATTGGCATCAATCATGGCGAGGCCATTGTTGGCAACATCGGATCGCACGAGCGGCTCGATCCGACCGTGATCGGCGACGCGGTGAATCTCGCCTCGCGACTGGAAGCGCTAACGCGTATTTACGCCGTTGATATTCTGGTTGGACAAAGCGCAGCCGAGCTTGTGCGCGACGACTTTCACTTTCGCTCGGTCGCGCGTGTTCAGGTGAAAGGAAAAAGCGAACCGGTCGAAGTGTTCACGCTCGTCGGCGCGCGGAAGGACGATGTCGATCCGGAATTTTTGAAGTGGCTCGACATTTACGAAGAGGGGATCGCCAAATTCCGGAAACGCGATTTCAAAGACGCGAAGATTCTGTTTTCACATTTTCTCGAATTTTATCCGGACGATTCTCTCGGGAAGATGTATCTCGCGAGCGCGCTCGAATACGAACAAGCACCGCCGGACGAAGCTTGGAACGCGGTCGAAGTTTTCAAAAAGAAGTAGCCCGCTAATTACGCGAATCAGACGAATAAACTCTGATCGAGCAAGGAATTGATGTTGGAGTGCATTATTCGTGTCCTTGGCGTGATTCGCGGGTCAAATTTCTGGCGCAGGTCAAACTCCCGTCGTAAAGAATCGGCGTGACCAAAACCGCGCCGCAAAAATTTCATTTCATAGGCATTTGCGGCACGGCCATGGGCTCGGTCGCGGCGGCGTTGCAGGAGCGCGGGTTTAAAGTCAGCGGCTCGGACGAAAGTGTTTATCCGCCGATGTCGACCTTTCTCGAAGAGCGCGGGATCAAACTTCATCAAGGTTACGGTGAGGAAAACATTCCGAGCGACGCGGATGTGGTCGTGATCGGCAACGCGATCAAGCGCGGCAATCCGGAAGTGGAAGCGGTCCTGAACCGGAAACTGTTTTACCTTTCGCTGCCGGAAGTTCTGAAAAATTATTTCCTGCGCGGCAAACACAATCTCGTCGTCACCGGCACGCACGGAAAAACAACGACGACATCGTTGCTGACCTGGATCATGGAAAAAGGCGGCCGCAAACCCAGTTATCTCATCGGCGGCATTCCAAAAAATCTTGGTCAGGGCGCGCGGTTGAACGACTCCAAGTATTTTGTGATCGAAGGCGATGAATACGACAGCGCGTTTTTTGACAAGCGCTCCAAGTTTATTCATTACTTGCCGGAGCTGGTGATCGTAAACAACATCGAGTTCGATCACGCCGACATCTTCAATAATCTTGACGAGATCAAACTAAGCTTTCGCCGGTTGCTCAATATCGTTCCGCAAAACGGAATGGTTCTGGTCAATGGCGACGATCATAACTGCGTTGAGGTCGCGAAGGATTGTCTCGCCCAGATGGTCGAAGTCGGTTTTTCAAAAAACTGCGCGCAAAGGATTCGCGACGTCACTCATTCGCCCGAGGGTTCGCGGTTCAAACTTGGCGACGACGTTTATGAAATCCCGCTCATCGGGGAATTTAATGTGCGGAACGCGGCCATGGCCGCGAGTGCGGCCCGCTTTTACGACGTGCCCAAATCGAAGATCGAAAACGCGTTCAAAAGTTTTACGGGCATCGCGCGGCGCCAGGAAGTGCGCGGTGAAGCGCGGGGCGTGAAAGTGATCGACGACTTTGGCCATCATCCGACGGCGATCGGGCAAACGTTGCACGCCCTGCGGCAGCGTTATCAGAGTCAGCGGATCTGGGCAATCTTCGAGCCGCGGTCGAACTCGACCCGGCGCTCAGTTTTTCAGAAGGAACTACTGGAGGCGCTCAAAGTGGCGGACGGTGTGTTCATCGCGCAAGTGGCCAGGCTCGAACAAATCCCAGAAGCGGAACGTTTACATCCAGAAGAGATGGTAAAGGAAATTTCCGAAGACGGGCGGCCAGCGTTCTATGAAAAAAACGCCGACGCAATTGTCGATCGAATTGTACCCCTATTGAAAGAGAGAGACGTCGTCGCCGTTTTCAGTAACGGCGGATTCGACAACATTCACGAGAAATTGCTGGCGCGACTGAGAACGTAAGTCGCTAAATCGAGAATGGCGAATCGACTGTCGCTGTAACGATTGATCGAATCACGATTCAGGGCGGCGAAGCCGCTGACGTGTGATCGTGCACGATTTTCCAGCCTTCGGGGAAACGGTGAAAAATTAGTGTGAAACGGCCGTGAGGCTTGTCGCTCGCGCGTTTGAGTTCCCAACTACCAAGCACGACAGCGGAATCGTTACTTAACGGCGTGATTTCAAGATCTGAAAACGTCAGCGTTCCCATTTTCGCGCGGTCCGAATATTTCTTTTTGTAACGATCCAGAACTTTCTGCCACCCGCGCGTGACTTCGTCGCCGGAAACGAACACCGTGTCGTCGGAGCGCGAGTAACCGTTCATGAACGTATCGATGTCGCCGCGATTCCACGCGTCCTGCTGCGATTGCAGAACAATTCGAATTTCAGAAGCGGTGTCTGTTTGAGCAGCGGCTAATTCGGACGGTGCAACCCAGAACATCGCAACCGCCGCGATAGAAAAAGCGAGGAACGTCAGACGCATTACGGCGTTGGCGTCGGAGTGGGCGTCGGTTCCGAGAATTTTCTGTAGGTTAAAACAAGCTTGGCGCTAGGCACCGGCTCGACTGTTACGCGTGCAGGACCATCGATGACAACCGGTTGGATAAATTCCGGTGGCGCGGTGGAATCGATCATTGTCGCCGTCAACACTGCTCTTGGAGGTGGTGTGGGCGTTGGCGTAGGAGTCGGCGTAGGCGTCGCTGTCGGTGTCGGAGTTGCGGTCGGCGTTCCGGTGGGTGTCGGCGTCGCACTTGGAGTTGGCGTAGGAGTTGGAGTCGGAGTTGGAGTCGCTGTTGATGTGGCTGCTGCTGCAATCACAACGCCTCGTGTGCTACCGCCTTCCTGTGTGAAGTTATAGATTCGCAGGAAGTGGTGATCAGGAACATTAATGCTGAAGGTGGAGTTCGTGATCACTACAGTTTTGAAACTGGAGGCGATAGCGACAGCGCCGAGCGCGCAAACGAAAATCAGCAGCGACGCCGCATTCTTCATTTATTGTCCGTCTCCAACGCTCGGATCGCGTCCGAAGTTTAATTGCTATCTTTTCTGTAGCTGATGAAACAATTTCCGGTCGTAGTCCCGCATGTGACGGAGACATCCGCAGGGCCGGCGATCACCACGCTATTAATCACGTCTGGCGGGGACGCATCGAGAACGGCCGCGGCTAGAACATTTACCGATGTGCCACCATTGGGCGGCTTGGTCACAGTTACGACACCTCGCGGACTTCCATCGTCTTGTGTGAAATTACGAATCACCATGAACTGATCGCCATGGATCGGGGGAAGATCTGCCGACATACCACTCGTAATGACCATGCTTTTGAAATCGTCAGCGAAAGCCGTTCCCGCGAGTCCGCAGAGAGCGATTGGTAAAATTTGAAGAAAATTTTTCATAGACCGGGGAACGTAATGTTTCGAAACATTCTTAATAAGATCGCGGGTGGTGTCCAGTTCGGCGCTGACTTTTCTTCGCGCCGGCGGTAAAACCGAAGGAAATTGACCCGCTCTCGCGCATCTGGTAGCATCCTCGCCACCACCATTAAATCCGTGCATCGATCGGTTCTGTTGCTTGTCGCGGCCAGTTCGAGCTTTGCTCAAGTTGCGCCAGTCGCGCAGCCTGCTAAGACACCTCTGACCGCGGCTCAGCCTGCGCGTCCGGCCCCATCGGTCCCGCGGGTAGTCAGGACGCCAGCTCCACCGCCGCAGACGCCGGTGCCAGTCGCGCCGGCAAGTCCCCAGCCGGGCGCTCCGCAAATGGTGCGACTGCAATTCCCAAACAGCGACGTCACCGACGTTCTCCACCTTTACGAGCAGCTCACCGGCAAAAAATTGGTGATGGACAATTTCGTCCAGGGCAAGGTCAACATTTTCATCAGCAAAGACGTTCCGCGCGAGGAGGCAATCAAGATCATCGAGATGAATTTGCTCCTTAACGGCTATTCGCTTATCCCCGCTGAAGACACCGACATTGTTAAAGTCATCGGCACAGGGAAAAATCCGCGCACGACCGGAGTGCCGATCGTTTCGGATGAAACCGAGATTCCGGACGGCGATCACGTCATCAGTTACTTATTCAAGCTTCGCTATGCCGATCCGACAGAATTGCAGCAGGCGCTCGGGCAATATCTTTCCCCGCCGCAGCCATACACGTCATTTCTGGCGCTGCCAAAGGCGGGCGCGATTCTGGTAACCGAAAATTCAAGCGTGATTCGCACGCTGGCCCGAATCATCAATCAGGTGGACGTGCCGCCGGCGGAGGTGGTGAGCGAGTTCATCAAATTGGAGCGTGCGGACGCGAGCAAAGTTGTCGACATGCTCAAAGACATTTTCGAGAAGGGCGAAAAGACTGGAACTACTGGCGGCGTGCGCGGTGTTCGCACCGGCACTGTCCCGAATGTGCCGGTGCCGGTGGCTGAAGTGAGCGAAGTCGGTGGTTTGACCGCGCTGACCGAGGAATCAGTTGTGGTCGGCAAAATAAAATTGTCAGCCGACGTGCGCACCAATCGGATCCACGTCATCACCCGGCCGGTGAACATGCCGTTTATCCGGAGACTGATCTCCGAGTTTGATGCCAACGTCGAGTTCGCCAAACCGGTCACTCGCGCGCTCAATTACATCTCTGCGGCTGATGTTTTGCCGGTCATTGTGCAAGCGTTGACTGAGCCGGGGCAAACGGGTGCGGGAGGCGCTGAGGGTGCCGCCGCCGCTGCTCCGGGAGCGAGCCCGACCCAGCCCCCCCGCCGCACTACGACGGCGACAGCCGCGGGTGGCGGTATCGCTAGCACGACCAGCACTACGGGCGGCTCTTCGAGCACCAGCGGCACGCTCAACGTTTCCGAAGAGCTCGAAACCCAAGCGGTGGACACCACGCCGAAAGCGGTCACGATTGGCAACGCCAAGATCATCGCGGATCAGCGCGCGAACACGATTATCATGCTCGGCAATCAGGAAATCGTGGTCAAAGTCCAAAAGATTTTGGATGAGATGGACGTAAAAGCACCACAGGTCGCGCTTAGCACTGTCATCGGCGAGCTGACGCTGAGCGACGACGAAGAATTTGGGGTCGATTATTTTCTGCGCGCCAACAAAAAGATCGCCGCAACGACAAACTTCACCGGTATTCCTCCGTTTGCTGGCGGTGGGACAACAACTAGTGTACCTGGGCCGACTGCTGGCAGCACTCCGATCGTGACAACAACCGGCGGAAGTGTCTTCGATCCCGGTAAGTTGGTCAGCTTCACGCAACTGGCGACAAATGCTGCCAGCGGAGCAAACGTTTATCTCGCTGCTGGAAATGCACTTGCTACTGTAGTCCACGTTCTCGAATCAACTGGCCGCTTCCGGGTGATCAATCGGCCGGTCGTTTTTACCAGCAACAACAAGAAAGCGATCATCGCGTCAGGAACGGAGATTCCGGTGCCGGTGAGCACGCTATCTTCGCTCGTCAACGCAAATAACACGGTCACAGGAACAAACGTTGGACAGCAATCGAATATCGAGTTCAAACGCGTCGCCTTACAGCTAGAGGTTGTGCCTCTGATCAACTCCGAAAGAGAAGTGTCGCTCGATATTCTGCAGAAGCTCGACAGCCTCGCCGGCACGACGGTTGTCAATGGCAACGCGATTCCAAACATCGCCACGCGTTATGTAAGAACAAATGTTTCCGCTCCCAGTGGAGCCACAATCGTTTTGGGCGGTCTGATCACTGACAGTAAGCAAAAGAATGTCAAAGGCATCCCGATTCTGGATCGACTGCCGTACATCGGTGCACTTTTCCGGAACACGACGTCCACGAACATGCGCAGTGAGTTGATCATTCTGATGTGTCCTGAAGTCACGATCACCAACCTTGATGTTCACAAGTTGCGCGAAAAAATCGAAGACCACACCCATTTCGGTCCGGACATCGATCAAGGTTATTGCCCCGATTGCCCGCCGCGCGCCCGCGAAGAAAAACAATTGCCGCCACCTGATCTACCCTTCGGAAGGGAGCCAATCAAATCCAAATAATCATGAAAACCACGATCCTCATTGTGCTCGGAGTAGCGTTGAGTACACTCACGGTCCGTGCCGACCTCAACGACATATTCTTTGATCGGCCATTTTTCCATCACACCGACACA
>QHOI01000052.1 GCA_003218705.1 Verrucomicrobiota bacterium
TGCGATGTTCTTCGTTATAAATACGCAGAAACTCGCGGACGCGTTTTTGGCTAACGACATCCAAGCCGATGGTCGGCTCGTCTAAAAATAAAACCCGCGGTTCGTGGATGAGCGCGGAAATCAGTTCCATTTTCATCCGTTCTCCGAGCGAAAGTTCACGCACCATCACGTTCATTTTGTCAGTGACTTCGAGCAGCTCGGCCAGACCGCCCACGACTTTGTTGAAACGATCGCGATCGATTCCATAAATCGCGCGGTTCAGTTCGAGTGATTCCTGCGCGGGCAGGTCCCACCAAAGCGCGTTTTTCTGGCCCATTAATAAGCTGAATTGCCGCTTCATCTCGTTGCGTCGTTCCCATGGAACAAATCCGAGCACGCGCGCATCGCCGGAGGTTGGATTCAGCAAACCAGAGAGCATTTTCAACACGGTCGTCTTCCCTGCGCCATTGGGACCGAGAAACCCGACCAATTCGCCTTCCTCGATCTGAAATGTAACCGCATCCGCGGCGCGCGTTTCGTCGTAACGACGCCTAACGAGCCCCTTAACCGCGCCCCACAATCCGCCTTCTTTGCGGTAAGTGCGGTAAATCTTGGTTAGATCGCGAGCCTCAATCGCGCTCATGGGTTAGATCGACATTCGATCTGTCGATCTGCGACGCAACTACGCGACGCTGGTTTTCGCCGCCGGCTTTTTCTTCAACAACGACCAAACCTTGTCGACTAGCGCATCCGAAGTGATGCCATGCTTTTTTCGCAGAAGCGGAACCGCTCCGTGCTCGATGAATTCATCCGGCCAACCAACCCGCGCAACCGGTGTGTTGATCTGCTGCGAATGAAGATGTTCCATTACTGCGCAACCGAATCCGTTATGCAGCACGTGATCTTCGATGGTGGCGACGACTTCCACGCTGCGCGCGAAAAACTCGAGGGTGCCGGTATCCATTGGCTTGATCCAGCGTGGATTAACCAGCGCCACTGAAATTCCTTTTTCCTCCAGTTTCTTGGCCGCTTCTTCCGCAACTTCGAACATGTTTCCGAGTCCGAAGATCGCGACATCACGGCCATGCTTTACCACTTCGGCTTTGCCAATCTCGAGGAGCTTTGGTTCCGGTTTGATTTGCGCGCCGGTGCCGGAACCGCGCGGATAGCGAACGGCAATCGGACCCGAATTGTAATTTGCCATCGTCCAAAGCATGTCGACGAACTCGTCTTCGTTCTTCGGCTGCATGTGCACCCAATTCGGAATGTGCCGCAAATAACCGATGTCGAACAAGCCGTGATGCGTCGGTCCGTCGTCACCGCTCAATCCGGCGCGGTCCATGCAGAGCCGGACGTTCAGTTTTTGAATGGCCATGTCGTGAATGGCCATGTCGTAAGCGCGTTGGAAAAATGTGGAGTAGATCGTGAGAAACGGCGTCAATCCTTGCGTCGCGATGCCACAGGCGAAAAGCGCCGCGTGTTCTTCCGCAATTCCGACATCAAAGTAGCGCGTCGGATGCGCTTTCGCGAAATGCGATAAACCGGTGCCGCTTGGCATCGCTGCAGTGATCGCGACCACCTTTTGATTGTTGTCGGCAAATTTCGCCAGCGTCTTTCCAATGATCTCCGAATACGTTGGCGTAGGCGTCGGCGCAGTCTCGCCGCTCTCAATCTTGTATTTGCCGAGCCCGTGAAATTTGTCCGGTTGTTTGATCGCCGGTTCGTAGCCTTTGCCTTTCTTGGTTAGAATGTGCAGAAGTACCGGCTCCTCCTGCGTTTTCAAGAATTCAAACGTGCGGATCAGTAGCGGGATGTCGTGCCCATCGATCGGTCCGTAGTAGCGCAGTCCGAGTTCTTCGAAGATGACGCTCGGCAAAACCAAACCTTTAACGCTTTCCTCGACTTTGTGCGCAATCTGGACGCCGGTTTTGCCAAGAATCGCTTGCACAAAACTGCGGGCTTTATCGTGCAGATGCGCGTAGGTCTCGCTGGTCACGATCCGGTTAAAGTAATTTGCAATCGCGCCGACGTTTTTGGCGATCGACCATTCGTTGTCGTTTAAGATCACGATAAAGCGCTTCGTCTGCACGCGGACGTTGTTGAGCGCCTCGTAACTAATCCCGCACGTAAAAGCCGCGTCACCCGCGACAGCGATGATGCTTTCGTCACCGCCGCGGAGATCGCGTCCTACCGCCATGCCGAGCGCAGCGGAGAGGGCGGTGCCAGCGTGTCCCGCGCCATAGCAATCGTGCTCGCTCTCGGTCCGCAAAAGAAAACCGTTCAATCCGCCGAACTGGCGCATCGTTGAGAATCGATCGAGCCGGCCGGTGAACAATTTGTGGACGTAACCCTGATGGCTCACGTCCATCACGAACCGGTCCCGCGGAGTGTTGAACACGCGGTGCAGTGCGATCGTCAATTCGACAACGCCGAGGTTCGGTCCAAGATGACCGCCGGTTTGCGACAAAACGCGGATCAACTCGTCGCGCACTTCCTGCGCGAGTTGCGGCAAGTCTTGCTCCCGCAACGCTTTGATGTCCGCCGGCGAATGGATCCCATCCAGCAGGCGCCGTGGCGCAGTTGTTGTTGTCTCAGAAGAGTCTGACTTCGTCATTTTTTAATTCCTTTTCATCCGCCCTGTTATCGTTCGACGATTCGCCAACGGGCTCAAAGTTCTTAACTGTCGGCTTGCCCGCGTGGTTGCGGGCAATGATCTCGATCTTTTCTTCGGCATTGGTTAATCGTTCCTGGCAAACCTTCACCAGGTTCATCCCTTCCTCGTAGCGTACGATCAAATCCTCCAGCGGCAATTTGCCGCTCTCCATTTGTTCGACAATCGCCTCGAGTCGGTCCATCGCCTTCTCAAAATTCAATTCGGCGCCAGGGGGTTTGGTTTTGCTGCTCATCGGCAAACGCAAAATTAAGCACAGCAGCCCAAAGATGAAAGGGAGGATTGGCGATAGAGCTTCGTGTAGCTGACGATTCTGAACGCGGCCTCCTCTCCCTCAGGGAGAGGATTGAGGTGAGGGTGAAATTGCTGCTGCGGTTTCGCGGGCCGCTTGGCCGTGGCACATCCAATGCTCGTGAGTGCGCCAATCAACCATTAACCACTATGAAGTTTCCGAAAAAAATTCTCTTAATTGATCACGAACCCGGCGTCACTCGTCTCATCCGGCGGGCACTGGAACGCGCCGGGAAATATCTCATTCGCGAAGAGCACGATGATAAACTGGCGCTCAACGCTGCCCGTTGGTTCCAGCCCGATCTCATCCTGGTCGATACCGCCGGCCAGGACCGTCGCAACATCGAGCGCCAAATTCATACCGACGCTGCTCTCAAAGACACGCCGGTCCTCTCGCTCAGTAATCTTCGCCCGGAAAGCCAGATGGTTTCCGGCGGAATCCTCAGCGGCTACAGCTTCTTCGCCGCGCCCATTCGCGTCGAAGAAGTTCTCCGCGGCGTCGACGAGCTCCTCTTCGGCAAAGACTGATTCCGAACCGCGGATAACGCGGATAAACGATTTGCTCTGGGGAGCGCGCGCGCCTCGCGTGCTGGTTTCGGCGTCTCGCCGAAACGACCTTTTGAATTGCTACCACGAGACGCCCTCCAAATTCAGTCCATTCGGGAAGCTCAGTAATGTATCTGCGACAAGAAAACCGATATCTGGCGCGGCGTGGCCGACGATGAGACTCATTAGTCTCCTATAAAGCTATCCGATTTGTTTTTTGTAAGCCGCCGCGTCTTTCAGATTCTTGAGGTCGTCGGCGTTATCGATCTTGAGGGCGAAGATCCACCCTTGCCCGAAAGGTTCGCGGTTGATCAATCCCGCATCTGCTTCGAGCGCCTTGTTTACTTCGACCACAGTGCCTTTGACCGGCGCGTAAATGTCGCTCGCGGCTTTGACTGATTCCACCACCGCAATCGCTTCCTTCGCGTTTGCCTGCCGGTCCATTTTCGGGAGCTCAACGTAAACAACGTCGGTTAGTTCCGATTGGGCGTGATCAGTGATGCCGACGCGGACCTTATCGCCTTCGCGCTTAATCCATTCGTGACTCTCGGTGTACAGCAAATCGTCTGGGACGTTCATGATTTTTTGTAGAGCGGTTTTTTCTCGATCGTAGCCGGAAATTTCTGTCCGCGAATCTCGATGTCGATCTCGTTTCCGATTTTCGCGTGCGGCGCTTTGATGTAAGCCATACCCACGCCCCAATTCAAGCTCGGCGACTGCGTGCCGCTGGTCACTTCACCGATGCGCTTGCCATTTTCGAAAACTGAGTAGTGCGGACGCGGCGGTGGACCTTTGTCTTGCATTTTAAATGGGACCAGTTTTTCAGTCGGGCCATTTTCTTTTGTTTTCAGCAAAACGTCGCGCCCTACGAATTTCTGCTTCGTCAAATCGACAAAGAAACCGAGGCCGGCCTCGATCGGATTTCGTTTCGGCGAAAGATCGGAACCGTTCAGCGGGTAACACATTTCGAGGCGCAATGTATCGCGCGCACCGAGGCCGCATGGCTTGATCCCAAGATCTTTTCCTTTTTCGAGCACTGTGTTCCAAAAGTTGACCGCGTCTTTCGCGGAAAAGAAAACTTCGATCCCGTCTTCGCCGGTGTAACCGGTTCGCGCGATGGAAACGGACATTCCTTCCATCTCGACATCGACAATATGATTTCGCGCCGGAAGATTGACGAAGAGTTCGGCAACGCGCGGACCTTGAATGGCGACTCCGCCGAAATGCGCGCTGCGATCCCCGAGGTTGACATTCTCGCTCCGATGTCGGTCCAGCCACGCAAAGTCTTCTTCGACACACGCTGCGTTAACGACCAGCAGAAATTTAGTGTCGCCGATGCGATACGCGATCAAATCGTCGATGATTCCGCCGGCATCGTTGAGCAAGAACGTGTATTGACCCTGGCCGACGTCCAATTTCTCGATGCTGTTGGTCAGCATCGTGTTCAGCCATGTGGCAGCGCAGCTACCGCTAATGACGAATTGTCCCATGTGCGAAATGTCGAAGATGCCGACGTTGTTTCGTACCGCCTGATGTTCCTCGACGATGCCTGTGTATTGAACCGGCATCAGCCAGCCGGCGAACGGCACCATCTTCGCGCCGCGTTTTACGTGCTCGTCATACAGCGGCGTCTTTTTTTGCGCAGCTTCGGTCACGAGTGAAAGCCTAGCATAGGTAGGGGCGATTGACCTCAATCGCCCACTGATGCGGTTGGCAGGCGCACCTTCCGCCGTTACCGTGCGCGGGAGATGAACTGGCTGGACAAATTTGAACGCCGTTTCGGTTTTCTCGCGATTCGAGGATTACCGCGCATTCTTGTCGGCTTCGCAGCGCTCGTCTTCGGCCTGACCTGGCTGCTTCCCGGTTTCACGTCCATGCTCATGCTCGATCCCGTTCGGATTCGCCACGGTGAAGTTTGGCGGCTCATCACTTACATTTTCATTCCGCAAGCGACCAGCCCGTTATGGGTCCTGTTTGCGCTTTGGTTTCTTTGGTGGGTCGGGGAAGGCCTGGAACGCGCCTGGGGATCGTTCCGCCTCACCCTTTATTTTTTGGTTGGGATGATCGGCACCACCGTGGCCGCATTTTTCTTCGGCAGCAATTTTTCCAACTCGATGCTGCTGATGTCGTTGTTCCTCGCCTTCGCCCACTTTTACCCGGAGGAAATCATCTACATCCTGTTCATTCTGCCGGTCAGAATCAAATGGCTGGCGTGGATTGCCGGCGCGTTCTTGTTGTTTGGATTTTTTACCAATTCGAACTCGTATCGAGCAGCGTTGATCGCGGCGTTGGCCAATTACCTAATTTTCTTCGGACCGGAATTTATTTATCGAGCACGGCATCGGCACGAGGTCTCCAGTCGTCGAAAACGTTATGAGGATCAGGCCCGCAGTGAGACCGAGCCGCTTCACAAATGCGCGGTTTGCGGTGCGACCGAGTTATCGGATCCCAATCTAGACTTCCGTGTCGCAAGCGATGGCGACGAATATTGCGTGGCGCACCTGCCGTCCGCGCAAACCGCAAATCGGAGGTAGGGGCGGTTCACCGAACCGCCCGCAAAGGCCAATCCGGCTCGGATCGATTGAGTCAATAGCCCCTACCAGCTTGACCGCAATTCTCCAGAGCGGACACTACGAGCGATGACCGACAAGAACGCGACGCTCATTCCCGAACAGGGTTGGCACTGCCTGCATTTGTTTTATCACGTCGAGTACGGGCAATGGCAATTGCTCAGCCGTGAGGAGCAGAATTCAGCGAAAACGAATCTTGCAACCATCGTGCAGGAAGTTCGCGCGATGGATTCGACGCAGTTGCTCACCCTCAGTGTCGTCACGCCGAAAGCAGATCTCGGCTTCATGTTGATCACGCCCGATCTGCAAACAGCGAACAAGATCGAGAAGCAACTTTCGCTGTCCTTGGGCGCCGATGTGCTCACTCCGGTCTACAGTTATTTGTCGCTCACCGAAGAAAGCGAATACATCACGACCGAAGAAGAATACGTCGTGACCCTCGATCCGGAGACGAAGCGCGACCCGGCAAAGCTGGAGGCGGCGTTAAACATTTTTCGCGAGCGAATGAAACATTACCGGCAGGAGCGTGTTTATCCGACGCTGCCCGATTGGCCGGTCGTTTGTTTTTATAATATGAGCAAGCGCCGCGGCGAACAGCGCAACTGGTACGCGCTACCTTACGATGAACGCCGCAAGTTAATGCAAGGCCACGCGACAGTCGGCCGGCAATACGCCGGGAAAGTGAAACAACTCATCACCGGCTCAACCGGACTCGATGATGCCGAATGGGGTGTGACCTTGTTTGCGCGAGACACCTTCCAGATCAAAGCGATCGTTTACGAGATGCGCTTCGATCCGGTGAGCGCGGAATACGCCGACTTCGGCGAGTTTTTCATCGGCATTCAACTGCCGCTCGACGAATTGTTCCGCCGCTTGCAACTCTGATTGTCGATCTTACGATTCCTCGATCCGTCGGGATGGGTGACAGAGTGGTCGATTGTGCACGCCTGGAAAGCGTGTGTGCCGAAAGGCACCGAGGGTTCGAATCCCTCCCCATCCGCCAGCGTTCGCTTGGAGCGAAGCGCAAAAGCGAAGGCTGCCACGCCGGAGTGAAACGAAGGCTGGCCTCACTTTTCGAAACATTGCGTCGACGTCGCTCCAAGGCTACGGCTTGGCAAGCTAGTTCATTTACCGCGATCGCGTCGCTCTAAAATCTGGAATTCCTGCCGCAGCTTCACGACACTTCCGTCCGACAACACGCCGCGAAAATTCACGTTTGGATAAACCAAACAATCGCGTCCGAGAACCGAGCCAGGATTAATCACCGCGTTACAGCCGATCTCTGTTCGATCCCCAACGATCGCGCCGAATTTGGTGAGACCGGTGGCGATCGGACTTTCGCCTGCGGCTACGCTAATCTCGCCGTGATCGAGTTTCACGTTCGATAAGATCACGCCCGCACCGAGATGCGCTTTAAATCCAAGAATCGAATCGCCGACGTAGTTGAAATGCGGCACCTGAGCTTCGTCGAAAATGATGCTGTTTTTGAATTCGCACGAGTTGCCCATGACGACGCCGTTGCCGACAACGACGTTCTCGCGCACGTAGCAGCCGCTACGGATCTGGCAATTCTCGCCGATCCAGGCCGGTCCTTTTAGAACCGCGCCTTGTTCGACGATCGTGCCGCGGCCAACGAACACATTGCTGCTGATGAATGGCCGGCCGACGAGCTCGCCGAGCACCGCCGGTTTCAAACGAAATTGCAAATAGCTCGCGATTTGTTTGAGCGCGTTCCAGACGTAGCTCTGATCTTCGAACAATTTCGGGTGGGCCGTGTGTTCGAGATTGAGGAATTGTGCGGGCGCAAACATTTCGTTAAGCGCCGGCGCGTCGCGTAATCTTCTGTCCGTCCTTGGTGTCGCGCGCTTCCCAGCCCAGCGCATTCAACTTGTCGCGCAATTCATCGCTTTTTCGAAAATCTTTTGCAAGCCTCGCTTGCGCCCGCGCTTCAGCCAGCTTCGCCACTTCCTCCGGCAGCTCCGCTCCGTCGGTTTCAAAATCAAGGACCTGGTTGATTCGATTCCACCAACTCAACCACCCGGCCGCCGTTTTCCCGTCGAGCTTGCTTTCATCCATCGCGCGATTCGTTTGGCGGATCGTTTCGAAAAGGAAACCGAGCGCCGCCGAAATATTCAGATCGTCGTCGAGCGCGTCTTCGAATTCGTGACCGAGTTGCATCTCGATCTTAGTATTGCCCTTTTTATCTCCGGCGACTTCGCGCAGACGTTCAAGCCAATCGTCGATTCGGCCCAACGATTCGCGCGCTTCTTTCATTCCGTCCCAGGTGAAATTGAGTTGGGTCCGGTAATTCACCCGAATCAGCGCGTAACGAATTTCGCGACCGGTGTAGCCCTTGGCCAAGACATCGGGGATCGTGTAAAAATTTCCGAGCGACTTTGACATCTTTTGGCCGTCGACCAGCAGGTGGGCGCAGTGCAGCCACATCCGCACAAATTGATTGCCGGTGACGCCCTCGCTCTGCGCGATCTCGGCTTCGTGGTGCGGGAAAATATTGTCGACGCCGCCGCAGTGAATATCGATCTGGTCGCCCAGCAGCGCGGTCGCCATCGCGCTGCACTCAATGTGCCAGCCGGGACGGCCAGGTCCCCACGGCGAATCCCATTTCACATCGCCGTCTTCTTTGTCCCACGCTTTCCAGAGCGCGAAATCGCCGATGTGTTCCTTGTCGTACTCGTCGTGCTTCACCCGGCCGGTTGATTGCAGCTCATCCAAATTGAAGTGAGCGAGCTTTCCGTAATTCGGAAATTTGTTGATTCGAAAATAAACCGACTTGTCGTCGGCTTGATAAGCGAGACCTTTCGCAATCAGCGTCCCGATCATCGAAATCATTTTGTCGATGTAGCGTTGATCGGTTGCGGCCGGATATTCGTCGGCGCGTTTGATCCGAAGCATATCCGCGTCTTTGAAGAAGGCGTCCTTGAACTGCTGCGTAAATTTCGTGAGCGGAACGCCTGCCTCATGCGCGCCGAGAATCGTTTTGTCATCCACGTCGGTAATATTCATCACGCGGTGAACCTTGAATCCGCGGGCTTCGAGATGGCGCTGGAGTAGGTCTTCGAAGATGTAGGCGCGAAAATTTCCGATGTGCGCGCGGCTGTAAACCGTCGGTCCGCAGGTGTAGATGTCGATCTTGTGATTGTCCGGATCCCGCGGCTGAAATTCTTCGAGCCGCCGCGAATAAGTGTTAAAAAAGCGCAATGGCATCGCTATTTTGTCATTCCGAGCGAAGTCGAGGAATCTCTTACTGTTTCTGAATCGGAAATATTTAGAGATGTCTCGACTTCGCTCGACATGACAGAAGACTAAACGCTCATTCCGTTTGAACCGTCGCAATCGCCATCGCAGAGATGCCTTCGCCGCGGCCGATCGGACCGAGGCGCTCGTTGGTCGTCGCTTTGACGCTAATCTGCGTGTCGGAAACGCCAATCGCCGCGGCAATTTCTTTTCGCATCGCTGGAATCTGCGGCCCAATCTTCGGCGCTTCTGCGATCACGGTAGCGTCGATGTTCAAGACTCGCGCCTTTTTCTGGGCGAGCATTTGGCTCACTCGCTTCAAGATTTCGATGCTCCTGATGCCGCGAATTGATTCGTCGGTGTCCGGGAAATGTTGTCCGATATCGCCGGCGCAAATCGCGCCGAGAAGTGCGTCCGCAATGGCGTGCGATAAAACATCGGCATCGGAATGTCCTTCCAAGCCGAGTAGATACGGAATTTCGACACCGCCCAAAATCAATTTTCGATTCTGGCCAAGCCGATGAATGTCGTAACCGATTCCGCAACGAGTCGTGCTCACAATTTTAAATCGATTACGCCATTAGAAGCGACGATGCTGTATTTGTCTTTCATATCTTTACGCGGGCGCAAGTCGACCCGGCCGCCGGCAGTTTCAACCAGAATCCATCCAGCCGCGATGTCCCACAAACTGATTCCGCGTTCGATGTAAGCGTCGAAGCGTCCGCACGCGACGTAGGCCATGTCGAGGGCGGCGCTGCCGAGCACGCGACACTTGCGCACGCGGTGAATCATTGCCTCCAACAGCGGCAGATTCGAATCGATCGAGCGATCCGTTTTGGCGAGCCCGACCGAAACGACCGCTTCGGCCAGATCGGTGCGAGCGCTCACGCGAAAATGTTGACCGTTCAAACGCGGTTTCTCTCCTTTCTGCGCGCTCCACATCTCGTCGCGCATCGGATCATAAATTACGCCAACGATGATTTCGCCTTTGAAACGCAGTGCGATCGAAACACAAAAGTGCGGGATCTGGTAGAAATAATTCACGGTGCCATCGAGCGGATCGACCACCCACTGATGCTCGCTCGATTGGTCGCCGACAACTCCCTCTTCGCCGTAAAGCGCATGTTCCGGGAATTGTTTCAGCAGTGCTTTAGTGATCAGCTCCTGTGTCTCAACGTCGATCGCGAGTTTGATATCGTGCGCCTCAGCCACGTTCACATGTTGCGAGCGGTGAAAATTTTTGCGAAGAAGATCGCCCGCCGCGCGCGCAGCATTCTCGGCCGCGTCGAGATAATGCTTCATGGAAAGGTTGATTGGTTGAGTTGAGGCAGAATAGCGTTTCCTCTCAACGTCTCAACACCTCAACGTCTTAACTCAAATAAAAACCGGGAGGAAAATAAATTCTCCTCCCGGGTTGAAGTTTGGAGTTGTGACTCCGAAAAACTTTCGAAGTCGTTAATTAAGCGACGGGCCTCAATGCCTCTTTCTTTTCTTCGCTTTTCTTTTTGCTGCTTTCCTTTTTTTCTTAGCCATCGACTTCTATTCCCCCCTTTCAATCCGCTTTCGCGGAAATTCGTGAAGAGTTGGGAATGACTTCACTTAACGACGAAGTAATCACGCGATTTTTTTTGTCAAACGTTTTTCGCAAACATTTGCAAATATTTTTATGAGCTCGCGCGCCACAATTTTCTTCGGAGCGCGTGAAATTTTTTTTATTTCACCGCCCCGAAACAAAATCGTGACTTCATTTTCGTCGCTTTCCATTCCCGAATCCGCCTGACTGACGTCATTCGCCACGACAACGTCACAATCTTTCTCCTCAAGTTTTTTCCGCGCATTTGCTTCGACGTTTTCAGTTTCGGCCGCGAAGCCGACGACAATATATTTTCGGTCTTTTGGCAGCGACGCGAGAATGTCGCGGGTCGGAATTAAGTCGAGAGAAAGATTGGCGCCGCGCTTTTTGATTTTGGATTTGGAAACTTTGGCTGGCTTGTAATCGGCAACGGCCGCGCACATTACCAAAACGTCGCAGTTGCGCGCTTGTTGATGCACCGCGTCGAACATTTCGTCGCTTGTTGAAATTGCGATCACCGCAGCGCCGCGGGGCCGACCAATGCCGACCGGGCCGGAAATCAAGACGACTTCGTGGCCGGCTTCGAGCGTCGCCTCGGCGATGGCGTAGCCCATTTTTCCAGACGAACGATTGCTGAGATAACGAACGGGATCGAGCGGCTCGCGCGTGGGCCCGGCCGTGATGAGAAATCTCACGCGATCAGATTTTCTTGGCGGGCGAGCAGAAATTCGGCGCGAAATGCGATGTCGTCGACTTTCCAAAGACGACCGAGTCCTTCGTAACCGCAGGCCAGCATTCCTTCTTCCGGCCCGATGAATTCGACGCCGCGCGATTTCAATGTCTCGACGTTTTCGATCGTGGCGGGATGCGACCACATTTTTCCGTTCATCGCCGGCGCGATCAAAATCGGCGCCCGGGTGGCGAGCGCAATCGCTGCGAGCGGATGGTTCGCCAAGCCGTGCGCGAGCTCGGCGATGGTGTTCGCCGTCGCCGGCGCAACCAAAAGAAGGTTGGCGCGATCAGCCAATTCGATGTGCCCGGGTCGCCAATTTTCTTTTTCGTCGAAAAAACTCGTCATCACCGGATTTTTGGAAAGTGTTTGCAAAGTGAGCGGCGTGATGAACTCGGTCGCGTCGTGCGTCATGACCGCGAAAACCTGGTGGCCTTGCTTTATCAGTAGACTTGCCAACTCGGCGGATTTGTAAGCGGCGATCGAACCGGTAACGCCGAGAACGATTGTCTTGCCGGCGCCGCGCAACCGCACAACTTTGCGCACGCCAGTTTTTTCGGGTCGCCGGTTGGAATTCTTTCTCATGTAAGGCTTGTCCTGAGCGTTAGTCGAATGGATCAACAATCACTTTTGGATCAAACGCCGGCTTAAATATCGCTCGGCATTCATGACGTGTCGAAATTTCTGCAAATCTTCCTCAGTCGTTCGACTAATGACGGTGTAGCGATATTGGGGCCACGATTCCATTTCGCAAATTGCGGTGGTCAGGCGGGCTTCGATTTGTTCGGCTGTTTCGGTGCCGCGCTTGGTTAGCCGCCGGCGCAGTTCTTCAACGTCCGGGGGCATAATGAAAACATCTGCGAGCGCGTCCCGAATGAATTTGTCTTTGGAATTACGAATCGTGGCCGCGCCCTGCGTATCGATGTCGATCAAGACATCGCGGCCGTTCATCAGATGTTCGACAATCGGTTTCAGGAGCGTGCCGTAATGGTGTCCGTGAACGGTCGCACGCTCCAAAAATTCTCCTGCTTTGGCGCGAGCATTGAATTCGGCTTCGGACAGGAATCGGTAATCCTCGCCGTCAACTTCGCCGGCGCGTGCAGGTCGGGTCGTGCACGAAACCGAGTAAATGAACTCGGAGGTTTTTCGCAGCGCGTCCACGAGCGTGGTTTTGCCGCCACCGGATGGTGCGGAAAGAACAAACAGAATTCCGTAACGGCTAAAGCGGCTACTCAAGGTTTTGAATTTGCTCGCGAATTTTTTCCAGCTCGGCTTTGCAGACAACGACGCGTTGCGAAATCGCGGCGTCATTCGCTTTGGCCCCGAGCGTGTTCAATTCACGAAAAATCTCCTGGGTGATGAACTCCAGAGTGCGACCGACCGGTTCGTGTCGGCGAAGATGATGTGCGAACTGCGCGAGATGGCTTTCCACGCGAGTCAGCTCTTCGGAAACGTCCGCGCGATCGGCGAAGAATGTGATTTCTTTCGTTAGCCGCTCGTCATCGCTCGAAATCGGAAGGCCCGCCTTGTGAATTCGCTCGAGCAGCGCCGCCCGATATTTTTTGACGACATCAGGATGCAGTCCGCGGATTTCCTTGATTTGTTTGCGCATCGCTTTCAAGCGGCGGATCAAATCTTTGGCCAGATGTTTTCCTTCGCGCTCCCGCATTTTGATTAAGTCAGTGAGCGCGGCGCGTAACGCGCGCTCAATTGCCGGCCAGACCGCGCTCGAATCAATCGCTTCTTCCGGAGCTCGCATCACTCCCGGCGCCTGCAAAATTGCGCCGATCGTAATTTCCCCCGGCGCATCGAGAGTTTTTTGCAAGGCTCGCATCGCGTCGTGATAGGAGCGCGCCAGCTCGGTATCGAGGGCGAGTTTGCGCGTGCCAGCGGAGCCATTGTGATAACTCACGACGACGTTGGTCCGTCCGCGCGAAATGTTTTCGTTAATGGTCTGACGGATATGCGGCTCGAGCGCGGCCAGGTCGCGCGGCAGATTGATGACAACGTCGCTCTGCTTCCGGTTCACCGAGTTGAGCTCGACGCTGAACTTCGTGCCGTTGTAATCCGTCTCGCCGCGGCCGTATCCGGTCATCGATCTCATGCTTGTGAATTTTGCTTGAAGCCAAGCGCGCGCGCCGCCGCATCGACATCTTTGTCGCCGCGACCTGAACAATTCACGATAACAATCTGTTCGCGCTTCATCTTGGGCGCATTCTTGACAAGGTAGGCAATCGCGTGCGCGGTTTCGAGCGCGGGAATAATTCCTTCGGTTTCGGAAAGGATGCCGAACGCATTGAGTGCTTCATCGTCAGTCGCGTAAGTATATTCTACCCGGCCGAGATCGCGTAAGTAAGAATGTTCCGGTCCGACTGCGGCGTAATCGAGGCCGGCGGACACTGAATGGGTCAACTCGATCTGGCCCTCTTCGTTGGCGAGCAGAAAAGTCTTCGTCCCCTGCAAGACGCCGAGGCGCCCGCCTTGAAAACGGGCGGCATGTTTTCCGCTGCGAATGCCTTCGCCACCAGCTTCAACTCCGACCATTTGAACATGTCGATCGCGCAGAAACGGATGGAACAAGCCGATGGCGTTGCTGCCGCCGCCGACACAGGCGACAAGCAAATCCGGCGGCCGACCTTCCCGTTCGAGAATTTGATGGCGCGCCTCAACGCCAATGATGCTTTGAAAATCACGGACCATCATTGGGTAAGGATGTGAGCCGAGGACCGAGCCCAATATATAATGGGTGGTGCGCACGTTCGTGACCCAGTCGCGCATCGCTTCGTTGATCGCTTCCTTAAGCGTGGCCTGCCCAGCTGTGACCGGAACAACTTTCGCGCCGAGAAATTTCATGCGCGCGACGTTGAGCGCCTGGCGTTCCATATCGACCTGGCCCATGTAAATCACGCACTCGCACCCGAAGCGAGCGGCGACCGTGGCGGTGGCGACGCCATGCTGGCCGGCACCCGTCTCGGCGATGATGCGGCGCTTGCCCATTCGCTGCGCCAGCAAAATCTGTCCGAGGGCATTGTTGATTTTGTGCGCGCCGGTGTGGAGCAAGTCTTCGCGCTTCAAATAAATTTTCGGGCCCGCGAACTTGTTGGTTAAGCGTTCAGCGAGATAGAGCGGCGTCGGTCGGCCGGCGAAATCGCGTAACAAGATAGACAATTCGTTCTGAAATTCCCGATCAGTCTTGGCGCGATCGTATTCGGTGGCCAGTTCGTGCAACGCTGACATGAGTGTCTCGGGCACAAACATTCCGCCGTAGGGGCCGAAATGGCCGCGGGCGTCTGGAACAGTTTCAGCGCTGGGCATGAACAGAAGAAACGTTCAATCCCAGAAGCGCGTCAATCGCGCGCCGGTGAGGGGAGGGAATTGGAATCGAATCGAGTTTGCGGAATGGGAACCAGCATTTTCCATTGTCGATTTTGCGCAGCCGCTGTCGAAATACTTTGAGGGCGACCCGGTGATTGGTGAATGGAAAAACTGCGGTGTAAATTGGGTGCGGCAAACTTGACGGCTTTAAGCGGTCCAGTTTAACCGGCGGCAAAATCCACATCCCTCGCCAGCGCGCGGGCGATTTCTCCAGCAAGAGTTTGTCGTGTTCAACAACGAACGCGTGTTTTTCGACCAGTTGCTTTGTTCCAGGACGCGGTCGTTTTATTGGCAACGACTTCGGATTTTTCGCGCGGCAGAATTTCTTAACCGGGCAAACTCCGCATTTCGGTTGGCGTGGCAGGCAAACTAGCGCACCAAGATCGAGAAGCGCTGAATTATGTGCGGCCGGGGCCTTTTTTGGAGTGAGAGTGGAGGCGGCATTCCAAAGTGCGTTCCGTCCAGCAGTCGAATCGATCGGAATTCGCAAGTCGAGCAGACGTGATAAAAGGCGCGAAGTATTCGCCTCGATAATGGCCACCGGCCGATCGAAAGCGAATGTGGCAATGGCGTGGGCGGTGTATTTCCCGACTCCGGGAAGTTGTTGCAGCTGCTCGATCGACTTCGGGAAATGGCCACAATGTCGAGTTGCGACGATTTTTGCGGTGGCATGAAGATTTCGAGCGCGATTGTAGTAACCAAGACCCTGCCAGGCGTGTAGCGCTTCGGCCTCCGACGCGCGAGCCAACGCCGCAAAATTTGGGAATCGTCGGAGCCAGTCTTTATAATATGGCAAGACGATGCCGACTTGCGTTTGTTGGAGCATGAACTCGGAGACGAGAATGGCGTACGGGTCTCGTGTCCGGCGCCAGGGAAGATGGCGCCCGGAACGATGATACCACCGCAACAGAGAACGGCGAAAGCTGCTGGCGTTTTGTCGCGATATCAAAACAAAGCCGAACGTCGAACGCCCAACGCCGAACGTCCAATGCTGAATTCGGAGTTGGACGTTGAGCGTTCAGCGTTGAACGTTTCTGTTTCATAGAAATGAATTCATACTCTCACGCGCTTACGAACGAGCAGGCAACAAAGCTTCGCGCGTTGCTCGATGAGCTCGGATTTGAATTCTCGCCGAAGGAATACACAATTTTTTTTGGTCAAAAAAATAAACTGAGCGTCGCTGTTTACGAGAAAGGGCCAAAGGTGCTGGTGCAGGGCAAGGGCGTGGAAGAGTTCGTGCAGTTTGAGCTGGAGCCGAAGATTCTGGGCGAGGCGAAGCTTGGCTATGAGGAAGTGCACGCGCCGGAAATGTTCGAGCCGCATTTTGGCGTGGATGAAAGCGGAAAGGGCGATTTTTTTGGGCCGCTCGTGATCGCGGGTGTTTATATAGATCGGGGAATTGCGCGCAGGCTGATTGACGCCGGCGCGCAAGACAGCAAACGAATCGGGTCCGATGCGCGGATCCGTGCGCTGGCCGATGAGATCCGAAAAACTTCGATGGGTTTGGTGGAAGTCGTCCTGATCGGTCCCGCGAAATACAACGAACTGTATGAGAGGTTTGGGAACCTGAACAAGCTTCTGGCCTGGGGTCACGCGCGAGTGATCGAAAACTTGCTGGCCAAAAAACCGGACTGCCCACGGTCATTGTCCGACCAGTTCGCCGATGCGCGGGTCATCGAGCAATCGTTGCTTCGTCACGGCCGCAAGATCGCCATCCAGCAACGACCACGGGCCGAATCCGACATCGCGGTAGCGGCGGCCTCGATTTTGGCCCGGGAGGCCTTTATTAACTGGCTTGACCGGGAAGGAAGGAATCTGGGAGTGCGATTAGAGCGGGGGGTCTCGCCGGCAGTAAAAGTCGCGGCTGGAAGGCTGGTGGAGGGAAAGGGCCCGGAGATTCTGCGGCAGGTAGCGAAAGTCCATTTTCGGACCGCACACGCGGTCGCGCCTGAGCATTTTGCGGAGCCACCACCACGGGAAGAGTGGCGAAAGTAGGGTAGGTTGGGCAGTCAAAAGAGGGTGGGCAAGGTTCCTGCTATAGTTTTTTCCACCTGTTTGGGAATTGTGGACACTAGACTCTTGGCCTTAAACGCTGATCCGGTCTTCCAAGATCGGGCGCTTGCCATTCTCGACCAGATCGAGCCTTTGGAGACCCAGGTTGTGCGGAATCTGTCAGAGGCGGTTCAAGCATTGCTCGAGGAGAATTTCGACGGCCTAATCATTGAAGGCGATGCGGCGCTGGCTGTCGAGCAGGCGACAAATCTGCGGCAGCATTTTCCATCTCTGACCATCGCTTGTTTGCTTCAGAGCGGGCGCCGCTCAGACGTCAGCCTGAGGGCAAAGGAGCAAAATATCGAATTGCTGTCCGGAGCCCGGAGCGATCGACGGTTG
Source organism: Verrucomicrobiota bacterium (assembly GCA_003218705.1). Taxonomy (GTDB): domain Bacteria; phylum Verrucomicrobiota; class Verrucomicrobiia; order Chthoniobacterales; family UBA10450; genus AV40. Next base: position 17,382 of record QHOI01000052.1, read on the forward strand.
GGAGCGACTTTGGCGCGTTTTGTTCGGTCGCTCGATTCGCAAGCAGGCGCAGCTTCGGAAGGAATCGATCCCTGCCATTCGCTGATTGGAAACCTTAATCAATTTTCGGCGGCCGAGATTTTGCAAATGAGCTGCTTAAGCCAGCGGAGCGGACGTTTTACTTTTAAGTCTGGGCGCGGCAACAGCGAGATTTATCTCCAGCAGGGTTCGGTGCGGCATGCAGTGTTTGGTTCAGTCGAAGGGGAGGCGGCGGTGGCCGAGATTTTCCGGTGGCGACAAGGCCGATTCTATTTTGAAGAGGGAATCATCAGCCAGGAACAAACGGTGAACCGGCCTTGGGCGCATCTGCTGATCGATAATCTGCAAAAGCTCGACGAGACCCTAGAGCTCGTGAGTGTTTAGGAGCGTCCCATGCGCGACAAGGATCTCGAAACGAAGCTGCGTTTGGTCACATTGCAGCTGGAGAACTGGAAGAAACTCCACGACCTCGTCACTTACGGTCTGGATAAGGCGAAGCCGATCATATCCAGTGAGCAAGAACGCCAGTTTACGGAAATCCGCGGCAATTTGTTGCAGGAAATCGAGTACGTTTTTCGCGAACTGAACATGGTTGCGGAGGTCTCGGGCAAAGCAATGAGCGTTTTGCAACGCGGTGTTTCGATGCGTGGCGTGCGGGATCTTTCCAATGAGGAAGTTCGCCGGCTGGAAACGGATTGGAACGGCGTTTTCACAAAACTCGGTTTGATGCAGGGCCAGCTTAAAGCGCGACGCAAGGATTTGGCCGAGCAGACGGCGCTCAGTTATTACCTGAACCGCCTGTTACGGCGTCCGGCGACGGCGCGCTGAGCCGGATCAGCCCGGGCCTTAGGCTATTCAGGCCAAAGAATTTACTTTTCTTCGCCAATTGTGCCCGCGATTGTGCCCTGGCGAACGATTCATCCTTTGGAAATATGGCAAAACTTACGAAACGTGACATTGTGGTTGCGATTAGCAACCAGACCGGAATGGTGCAACACCAGGTCTTCGACATTGTCCAGCGCACCCTCGACAAAATTACTGACAGTTTGGCCAACAACGTTCCGGTCGAACTGCGCAACTTTGGAATTTTCCAACCGCGATTGACCAAACCGCGAGTGGGACGAAACCCAAATCAACCGGGTAGTAGTTTCGTCATTCCATCGCGCGCGACCGTGAAATTCAAGGCGGGCAAGATAATGCGACAGCGCGTCGAAAAATTGTCCCGCGAATTAAAGGAAGCCGCGGCCAAGAAAGCTCCGGCGGCGACGACGCGGCCCAACGGTCAGTAAATTGCGGCAGGATCGACATCTTCGCCGGTGGCGACCTTAAGATGTCGATTCGAGAAGGTGACGAATGGCCTGTTCGAGCTGGTCGAAATTGATCGGCTTGGTGAGATGTTCTGAAAATCCGGCCTCGCGCGCTTTGTTCACGTCGGTTTCCATTCCGAAACCGCTGAGCGCGATTCCAGGTAAGCCTTTGCTTTTTCGCAATTCGCTCATCAACTCGTAACCGCTTCGGTCGGGCAGGCCGATGTCGCTAATCAGCAAGTCGAAATCCTCCTGCTCCGTTTTTTCTAAGGCGGCGCCTGCGGAGTATGCAACGGTTATATCGTAGCCGCGGCGTTCGAGCATCATTTTCATTCCGGTGCAGGTATCGGCGTGATCGTCGACGACAAGGAGTCGGTGGCGACGTGAAATGGGTTTCTTCTTGTCCGGGACGGTTGGGCGCTCGCCGTCCGCGCCGTTTTCCGCGCGAACCGGCGCAGCAACTGTTGTCAGCTGGACCACGAAAGTCGAGCCTTTGTCTTTCCCTGGACTTTCGACATGAATTTTTCCACGGTGGGCGTCTACCATCGCCTTAGAAATGGCGAGGCCAAGTCCAAGGCCGCCAAAGCGGCGGGTAATAGAAGTTTGTCCCTGCTCGAAAGCGTTGAAGATTTTTTCGACCTTCTCCGGCTCGATCCCGATTCCGGTGTCGGTGATACGAACTTCAATTTCATCCGGCAGAATGTTCGACGTCATGATCGTGATTCGGCCGTTGGCGGGCGTAAATTTGACGCTGTTTTTGACCAGATTCCAAAACACCTGCTGCAGTCGCGCCGGGTCGCCCTCCACATGGACGCCTTGAGCGTCGAGTTCGAATTTTACCTCGATTGATTTTTTGGCCAGGTCCTCGCGGCAAATCTCGTAGGCCCGCCGCAGGATTTCGTGCACGTCAACAACTTCAAAACTGAGTTGCAATTTGCCTTTGGCGATGCGCGTCACATCCAGCAAGTCGTCGATCAAGCGGGCTTCCAGCTCGACATTGCGCCGGATCACTTCGAGAGCTTCCCGCAGTTTGGGCGAATGGGGGGCGGTGGCTTCCAATTCGCCGACCATCGCAATCACGGGGGAGAGAGGGTTACGCAATTCGTGCGAAAGAAGCGCGAGGAATTGATCTTTGGCCGCGTTCGCGTTGATCAGCTCCTGCCGGAGAGTGACATCGCGAGTCCGGTCTTCCACCAAGTAAAGGACGCCTTGAATCGTTTGGTCGGCCGCTTGCAAACGCAAAAGTGTAACGTTGACGAAGTGAGTCATGTCCCCTTCGTCCCGAAATGGTTGCTCGATCAACTGAAATGGCGTGCCGAAAGAGAGAACCCGCTCAATCGCATCAACCGGCGCAATCTTCACATCGTCGTAGGTCGCGCCGACGATCTCACGGTTCTGGCTTAAACCGCCGAAGCGTTGTGCCATTTGGCTGAATGCTTCGTTGGCCTGCAAAAATTTCTTCGAGGTCGGATCAACAAAGGCGATGCCGACCGGCATGTTGGCGAGGATCTTTTCGCTGAAAATAACTTCGCGCTCGATCCTGCGGGCGGCCTCCATTTGGCGGCGATAAAAAATTCCACCAAGCCAGGCAAAGATTGCAGCAAGTCCCATGAGCAAGCCCGCCAGCACGGCCATGTTGCCAGTCAGATCGTGCACCGGTTTGTAAGCGACGGCTTTGGGTTGTCGCACTACAACGGTCCATCCGGTCGACTCGACTGGACTGAACGAATAGAGATTGCCGGCGAGCTCGAGGTTTCCATTTCTAGTTTCGCTGATCTCTCTCGGCACAATCGATTCCGCCCCGGAGGATGTCCCCGGGTTTGGCCGAAAGTCGTTCGTAAATAGCGGTTGCCTGGTTTGATCGATGACCTGGCAGGTTGATTGGTCGGCGAATTGGATGGTGGAAAGACGGCGGCCGATTCGCTCGACCAAGACCGAGACACCGAGATAGCCGGCAATATTTTTATCGGGCGTGCGCACCGCGCCTACGATGTCAGTGACGATTCGCTTGTCGGAAAAACGGGGATGGACCGGCGAAACGAACGCGACTGAAGTTTTATCCGCTTCAGGCCGCCACAGGTTCGAATCCAAATCCTTTCCGATCATCGCCGGGTTATAAGGAATTGAACCGATCAATCGTCCGTCGCGACCGGTCAGGAACATTCCATCGATCCGCGGGTGCGAATAAAAAGTTGTGCCGATCCATTGCTGGGCCGCTGACTGCTGATTCGATGAATTCAGAATCCGCGAGACGTCAGGAAGCGTTTGGTAGTAATCGATGAT
>QHOI01000053.1 GCA_003218705.1 Verrucomicrobiota bacterium
GTTTGTCGGTCGCGCAAAATTTTCGACTCGAGCCTGGGGCCGAGAACGGTGTAAGAGACGAAGAGTATTACGATCGAAGGCACCCATCCGGCCAAAAGGATCGAAACGACGATGTTGAAGCGTTCAAACCGATCGTGCCGGGCTTTCTTCGGGAGGTATCGCAATGGCATACCGCTGGGTAACCAAAGATAGCATATCAGCAGAGCGCTTGCCGCTCACCCTGTCCGGGACCTGATTATTCGCCCCGGCGAATCGCCTCGTTCAATCCGCTTGCTTCCGTGCGAATGAGGCCAATATCTGCCCGGGTGAGGGCCTCAGGCGATTTGCCCAAGATCGGCTGCAATTTCTTTATGCTGGCGCGAATCTTTTCAAAAAGCGGCAAGTGGGCAACCGTCGGCGGTAGCGTTTTCAATTCAGCGCCGAAGTAGTCGGCCAGATCCGGCTGCGCCAAAAGCTTCGCGCGCGGCGGAGAGAATTCTGTTTCCACAGCTCCCGCCGAAATCTCCAAGCCGCGCAACCAACCGCCGAGACTGATCAGGTGTGCCATCTTCTCGTCGCGCAATTCGATCATTGCTTGTTCGACATCTGTTTGGGTTGCGATCAGTTCCTGGCGCACTTGCTGCCATGCACCGCGCCGGCCGAGCTCAGTGACGCTCGCGCTGTGGCGCATCACCCGATCGCCCACGCCCAGGGCGCGCGCTTGCTCCATCAAGACGCGTCCGAAATTTTCGACCAGATTCTTCCTTTCCGCTTCGACAATCAGAAAGCCATCGGCAATCAATCCGCCAAAAACTAATCCTTTATGCTCGCGGCCGGCGACGATTGATTGCGGAAGCTCCCGCTTCAATTGATCGAACGGTAGTGGCCGAAGCTGGTCGAGCTGGGCAAAGATCCTTTCGATCGAAGGCGCGGTGTAGGCATTGACGCCAAGCTCTTCCCGTTCGTGTTGCTTGTCTTCGGTTGGTTCTTCTTGATTCTCGCCAATTGCTGCTGGCACCAATGTCAGCGCGACCAAGATCGACACCGTGCGGATTTTGACGCGCCTTGGCTCTGTTTTGCGGAGGCAATCGCGCCATTTTTGATTTGACGCTGGCAACGGAAACGCCATCATGCGCACCTGCTGTCTTAATAACTGGCAGCCAACCTTATGCAAGGAAGCCTCGGCTATGTGATTTGGACGGCGTGTTACCTCGCCGTGCTCCTCGGCCTCTCTGCTTACGGCGTTCACCGGTATTTCATCATTTATCTCTTCCTGAAAAACCGCAAACGCGCGGTGGTTCCGGCGGGCCGGTTTCGGCAGCTGCCGCGAGTGACCGTTCAGCTTCCGATTTTTAACGAAATTTACGTAGTGAAGCGCCTTTTGCGCTCGGTCAGCGAGCTCGATTATCCGAGAGAATTGTTGCAGATCCAGGTCCTGGACGATTCCACCGACGATACACGGGAAGTGACTGCTTCGTGCGCCGAAGAATTGCGGCAGCGCGGCTTCG
>QHOI01000038.1 GCA_003218705.1 Verrucomicrobiota bacterium
CCTGATGGATCTCGCGAAATTTCGCGAATATTGCCTGAGCAAAGCAAACGCCGCCGAAAGCACGCCGTTTGGACGTGATGTTCTCGTTTTCCGGCGCACTCTTGGTGGACTTCTAGAAAAAATCGCGAACTTTCTCTGGAGCGTAATGCTTTGTGGTGGCACTCGATCCGTCACATCGCTAGCGGACGTGTCGTAAATTTCGGTTGGAGAAACCTGCCAAGGTTGATCGTTGCTAACTAGAACGTGTTTGCCTCCAAATCCTGAATAAAGCAAGCACGTGGCGACATCCGATTAAAGGCAACTTCGAAAACTTGTACACCTGGGTGCCTCCGGTCACCCGATCACGGTGTCTAATCGGCAGTTCGAGAATCGAAAAGCCTCGCCGATGCACGCGAGCGACAAACTCCCACCAAAATCCCTGCTCCATATCACCCATTTGCGGACTGATCTCATCGATCACTTCTTTGCGTGCTAGCATGTACGGACAACTAGGATCATGCACCGGTACGTGGTAGAACAGTTGCCAGAGAAAATAAAATGTTCGCGAAAGGAATCTACGCCATCCCGCGTCGACTCGATGAACCCGCCAACCTAAAATCACGTCGTGAGTGTTCCGATTTTTCCAAAACTCCGAGAAATCAGCTGGATCGCACTGCCCATCGGAATCGATGCAAAGCAAATAGGGCGCCGAAAGAACCTGCATCCCCTCCCGGACCGCCCGAGAATAACCTTTACGCTCCTCTGCAATTATCAATTTCGTAGGCAGCGCATTCGCCAATCGGGTAAGAAGCTCTCTGGTATTGTCAGTACTACCATCTTCACAAACGATGAACTGCATGGCGACGCTCGGCGAGATTTTACCGTAGATTTCGCGCATCAAGAGTTCAATACTATCGCCTTCGTTATGAACGGGTAAGAGTATTTCAACCTCTGGGTCCTGAAGCAGCATCGAGCGGGCTAAGGGTATCTTCTATCCGCACCTGAGTCGAGTTGTTCGCTTGATCGCGCCTACGCCGAAAAATCTAAGGACGGACGGAGCGGGCTCTTCAAGCTAGTCCTTCCATCCGGAGAAGCCGAACACTTCCTCTTTCTCCCGCGCATCTACCTGCTCGGTTCCATTCAGTGCGATTTTCGCGACTCGAACCGCGTGTTGGCTGAGCAGATTTACAATCTGGCTGTGCCAGAGGTTCAAATAGTCGTCGGGTCTCCAGGCTCTCCCACTTTGGGGTGCGATAGCAACGGGCGGCAACTGATGCAGTTCCGAGAGGCGGAACCTTCCTACCAGAAAGACCTTGTGGCGTGCCTTCAATTTGGATTCGATTCGAAACAGGATGTCCTGGATTGCATCAGGATTCATCATCTCCGCCCGCGCCAGGTAACCCCTGTGCTGGAGGTGATCACCAACCGCCGGGACAGACGTCCACGGTGCCATTCCGTGATAATACCGCTGAAACGTCGGCGCATGTGTGAATCTCGTTACAATCACTAGATCGTCCTGACCAGCGGATTTCGCGACAACTCCCGCGGCCAAGTCACAATTCGTTCTTCGGAGTTCCGACAAATGGTAGGAGCCTGGAACGAACGCGGCGGCCGTTAATCCGGATCCGATCAAGTTAGCGAGGGTTAAACCGATGTTTTTTCGCCGGGTCGTGTAAGCAACGTGGATCGAAAGACTCGTTGCCGCCATCAATGGCCGTCGGTAGCGGGAACTGTGCAAGCCTGAACCCAACAAAAAGCCGAAAGTCATGATTGCACCAACGAGGACGACGATCACCGCAAACAGAAGCGGGTCACCGCCACCTTTAATGCTAGCGAACAGAGACTGGCGCAGCCTCGGTACCGAAACCGTAATTAAACCACACGAGAACACTAAAATGCAGACCAACATGACCGAGGATCTACTAAACAAATGGGACGAGATTAATGACGGGATTTCACCGGAAATGGTTCTGGGTTCGCTCTGCAGAGCCAGGTGCTCGTAAGCGCTCCGCATAATCCAAGCGTACGGAAGCAGAGATAACGCGGCAATCAGACCCACCGAAAGAATCACAACTGCTGGCCACCATTGCCTTCGTCGGAGCGAGACGAGGATTCCAGCAAAGCAGGTCGCGAACAGAATGAGCGAATTCAGATAAAGCGACTGAACAGCTAGCAGGCCGACGATCGCTGCCGCGATAGCAGTTCCAAGCCGCCATGGCCGGAATGTAAGACGCCAAACCAGCCCGAAACTCATCACGATCCAAATTAAGCCCAGGCCGTAAGCCCGAAGAGAATCGCCTTCGAATAGCGTTGCTGGGCTGAACGCGAAAAGGGCTAGCGGCCACAGCGGCGCCCATCGTTCCTTATCAATCATTCTGCAGGAAACCCAGATCGCGCCAAGCAGGGCAGTGCCAATCAAAAATCCGAGAACGCGCAAATCAAAATCGCTGCTTCCAAAACCGAGCCCGACCCAGATCCGCAGAACGGCAACGAAGAGGATTGGAAATGGATCTAAGACGAGCGAATTCAGAAACTCCTTGAGGCTCGGTGCAGTCGCCACATACACACTGTTGACCTCGTCGCGCCAAAGAGGACTGGTATGAAGCAACAGCCGCGTGTGGACGACGATGAGAAACAGTGTCATCAAAATCGCGGCGGCGAATTCGCACTGTGTCAGGATCGAACGACTGTGAAGGACTTTCACCGGAAAGGAGTTTATCCCGACGGCATCCCGGTTTCAAAACAATGAAGGAACGCTTGCCCGCTCGGCCGCTCCGACAATTCGCCGCGGAAAATCAAAAATAGCGTGAGTCGGGAAGCGAGAAACAGAAGAATCAGCGCCAGCCATAGAACCATGTCCGCGATCAATTGCCGCCACGGTTCCGTTCCCGCCGGTGCCATTTCCGATCGCATCTACGGCAAAGCGCGGATTTCGATCTCGCCCACCTTCAACTGCAGTGCGTCGCGCGCGACGTTAAGGAAACTGTCCGCAGCGTCAGTGAGTGCAACGCGCAACTGGCCGTGATTGAGCGGCGCAGCACGGAGCGATTGGTGATCCAACATTTCTTCCACCGCTCGCGCGCAGTTTTGCGCCGAATCGACCACCACGATTTGGCGTTTTAGCACGCGTGCGATCGCGCTGGTGAGCAGCGGATAATGCGTGCATCCGAGCACAAGGGTGTCAATTCCAGCGGCAATCATTGGATCGAGATAGCGCGCGATGGTTTGGTCGGTCAGTTTGTCATCGAGCATTCCTTCTTCGATCAACGGCACAAGCAACGGACAGGCCTGACTGGTGACTTGCACATGAACATTCAGCGCGCGCAACGCATTCTCATAAGCGCCGCTGCGAATCGTCGCGCGCGTGCCAATTACTCCGATGTGTCGATTTCTGGTCGTGGCGATCGCGGCCTGCGCTCCCGGTTCAATCACACCGATTACCGGAACGGAGACATTCGCGCGCAGTTTCGGAATGGAGACTGAGGAAACAGTGTTACAAGCGACGACGATCACTTTCGCGTTCTCCCGCGTCAGCATACCGGCGAGCTCGAGGCTATAGCGCTCGACCGTCTCCGCGCTTTTATTTCCGTAAGGCACGC
>QHOI01000039.1 GCA_003218705.1 Verrucomicrobiota bacterium
ATGTTGCGAAACGTCGCCGCGAAACCGGCATTTGCGGCGCCATGATTGGCCGCGCGGCCATGAGCGCGCCCTGGATTTTTCGAGAAACAAAAGCGTACCTCGCCACCGGTGAAATTGTCGATCCACCAACCTTAAGCGAGCGCTGGAAATTAATTTTGCGACATTGCGAATTAACGGTGCGCGAATGGGGCGCGGAGGAGCCGGCTATTCGCTCGATGCGGGCGCGACTAATGGCTTATTCGAAATCGATGCCGGAGGCAAAACGGCTGCGCGAAAAATTCGCGCACGTCTCGACCGTTGGGGAAATTCAGGCGATCGCAGAAGAGAATATTTTGCAGAGTGGATCTGTAGGGGAAGCTGCCAGCTTCCCTCCTCCTCGCGAAGCTAACAGCTTCGCCTACAGCGCATGAGTACTGAAACAGCGACTCCTAATTACAAGGTCGGCAACGAGCGCCTGATCCGGGTCACGGACAAGGCGGCAAATAAGCTGGCATCGTTGCTCGAGCGGAAGGGAAATCCAAACGGCGCGCTCCGTCTCGCCGTGGTCGGCGGCGGTTGCTCCGGTTTGCAATACGCGATGGACTTGGTCGATGGACCGAAAGAGCGCGACATTCTCGTCCCGACCTCAAGCGTTCGCATCGTGGTCGATCCGAAAAGCGCGCTCTTTGTTAGCGGCTCAGTCCTCGATTACAGCGAGGACCTGCAAAAAGGCGGATTCAAAGTCACCAACCCGAACGCGGTCGCGCACTGTTCGTGCGGCGAAAGCTTCGCGGTCTGACTTCTCGTCCGCCTTTTATTTTTTACCGTTCGCTTACGGGGTCGCAGAAGGCGAAGCAGTCGGCGAGGCTGATTCTTCAGCCGCGGCCTTCTTCTTCGTGGTCTTCTTCGCCGCTGGCGACGCTTCGGTCGAAGCCGAAGTCTTCTTGGTGGTCGACTTCTTACTCGTGGTCGACGCTGCGTGGGTCGTCCCGGTGGACGTCATCGCGGTCTCCTCTTTCTTCTGGGACTGGCAGCCCAGGAAGGCGGCGACCGTCAGCACGGTGATCAAAGACAAAACAGGTGTTTTCATAGAATTGGTTAAGCTTAACGAAGATCGAGAATGTCGAGACGCGTCCCCTAGAGCAAGCATTAAAATCGCCGGTTTTCTTCTTTCAAATTTGTAATTTCTCCTTTGTAATTTACCCATGAGCACTCGCATTTTTTTCGCCGGGATATTGGGTGGCATCGTCATGTTTATTTGGAGCTTTGTGGCGCACGAATTACTTCCCATCGGGGAACTCGGCGTCCGTGAGATTCCGAACGAGGACGCCGTCACCAGCGCCATCGAATCAAACCTTGGTGACAAGATCGGCTTCTACATTTTCCCGAGCCCCGGCTTGAGTCCGGGTGCAACCCGGGCGGAAAAAGAGGAAGGCATGAAAAAGGCCGAGCAAAAGATGGCCGCCGGGCCGGCCGGTGTGCTCATTTACCATCCCAAGCGCGTGTTCAATTTTCCGAAAAGACTTGGAATCGAGTTCGCGACCGAGGTCGTTGAAGCCCTCCTGGCCGTTTTCCTCCTCGCGCAAACGAACATCGGCAGCTTCCTCGGGCGGGTTGGTTTCGTTTTGACGGCCGGAATTCTCGCCGCCATCGCCACCAATGTTCCATATTGGAACTGGTACGGATTTCCCAGGATCTATGTCGGCGGCTATATGCTTACTCAAATTGTGGGATTCCTTTGCGTCGGAATCGTCGCCGCTCTCGTCCTCGGAAGACGAAGCGCTCAACCCGCGCCCTGATCAGTTCCGGTTCTCGCTTGCGTAGAACATTTGTTTCGCGCCCGGCCGCTCTTCGATTAATTCGGCGGCGGGCACGGTGTGAAAAGAGACCACTACCCAATCCGCGCCTTTCGGTATCACCGGGCGATGCCAGATGTTTGACGGAATTGAAACCCAACGCCGTTCCAAAGGCGCTTTGGGGTCGCTCACTAAAATGTTCGATCGCCAATCGATCTCCGATTCTGTTTGGACGGTGTGCTCGGCCGATGTTGCGTCTGTTTGCAAGTCGCCGGTCGCTTCGAACGACATCATGCGTTGATGACTGTTGGGATGGCGTTCCGCTCCAGTATCTGAGCCCGCGCGAAGGATAAAAACCCAGCCTGAGCGGATCGCCGGCGGCAATGCGCCGAATGTTTCGAGCGCGACCGGTTCCCAGGTCATTAACGCGCCTGGCTTCCGCGCGAGGTCGGCGCGCACCCGCTCCGCGATCGGCAGAATTTTCGCGCGCACTTTTTCCGATTGCACGATTTTGTCCAGCGCTTCCAAAACTGATCGCTCTTCTTTTGTCATAGACTTGGTTTTCGCCCTAATTTCCCTTTCTACTTCACAATTTCTACCTTCTATTTTTGCGATGAGCGACGCTTTCACGAAATTCGAACACGAAGGTTGGGAGCGCGTCGCAGACAAATACGATTCGGTTTGGGCGAGCTCGACCCGCCAATTCATTCCGCCGCTGCTCGATGCCGCGAATGTTGCCAAGGAGATGTCGATCCTGGACGTCGGCTGCGGACCCGGTTACGTCTCGGCCGCTGCCGCCGAACGCGGCGCAAAGCCGATCGGTCTCGATTTTTCCGCCGAAATGATCGCGATTGCGAAGAAAATGTTTCCACGGATCGACTTTCGGCAGGGCGACGCGCAAAATCTTCCTTTTGCGAATGCCAGCTTTGATCGCGTCGTCGCGAACTTTGCGCTTCTTCATCTCGCTGATCCTGAGCGCGCCTGCGCCGAGGCGGCCCGTGTTCTCAAGTCCGGCGGCCGGTTTGGTTTCACCACTTGGGCAAAGATTTCGGAAAATCCGTTTGTGAAACTGGTGGACGACGCGATCCAGGCGCACGCGAACCTTGATGTCGATCTTCCGCCGGGTCCGCCGTTTTATTTATTTGAAAACGAGGAAGAATTTCG
>QHOI01000040.1 GCA_003218705.1 Verrucomicrobiota bacterium
ACGGTGTCAATCGATGGAAGATCGCTTTTCTGGTCCTTGCAACTTTTGTTGCAGGCGCGGTCACGGGCGCATTTTTCGTCATGGGATCGGCCAAGGATGAAATGCGACGGAACCGCGACCCGCGGCGTTTTTTCTCAAACACGCCCGATCGCTGGCAGTCCGAGATGAAACTGACGCCCGACCAGGCACAGAAGATCCGGCCAATTCTGCAGCAGATCGACGATGAGCTGACCAATTTGCGCGCGCTCGATCTTCGCGAAACGGAAGGAATTCTTTCGCGCGGGGAAGACCGAATCAACGCAATCCTGACGCCGGAGCAGCGGCCACGACTCCATCAAACTTTCGAGCAGCGACGGCAACGGGTGCGCGACTGGTTGGGCGTGAACGATCAGGAAAAGCAGCCGTGACGCAGCGACAATCTTTTTGCTTTTGCAAAGTGATCGGCCCCGCTTTCCATCATTCCGTGTGATGAACGTGGTTTCTGACTTTTATGCTTTGCCGTCACGGATGGAATCCGCTGGGGAAGAATTGGCCAACATCATCAGCCACGGGATTGGATTCGTGGCCGCTTTGATTGGTGCGCCGATCTTGCTCCTGGCAGTATTCGGCCGCAGCAACACCGGCTTTTTTATCGGTACGATCGTTTTCGCAACAACGATGTCGATCTTGTACCTCAGTTCGACCCTCTATCATGCCTGGCCGAGCACGCGCGGAAAATCTCTTTGGCGTGTAATCGATCACTCGGCGATTTTTTTGTTGATCGCCGGCACCTATACGCCATTCGGCCTGGGTCCGCTGCGCGCCTCGGGAGGGTTGGTCATGCTCGCAGCTGTCTGGACGCTGGCGATTTTCGGCGTGGCGATGAAGGCGACGCGCGGCACCTGGCGTCATCCCAAATTGTCGATGTCCCTTTATCTCGGAACCGGCTGGCTCGGACTGGTCGTGATTCGGCCGCTCGCTTTGGTGATTCCGCCGTCGGCCCTGCTTTGGTTGGTTGCCGGCGGGATCGCTTACACAACGGGCACATTATTTTTTGTGAACAAACGCCTGCGCTATTCGCATTTTATCTGGCACCTGTTCGTCCTCGCCGGCACGAGTTGCCACTTTATCGCGGTAATTTCCTGCGCAGCCTGACACGAATTGGACAAGACGAATCGGCGCGTTAATTAGATTGAATGCTGCCAGTCGAGCATAACGATCCGATCAACGCCAGGATCCTCGCCGTTTCGGAGGACAAAATCGCAGGCTTTGTCCGGGAGCCGTTCGAGGAAATCGCGCGCCGCTCGGGCGTGGGGGTCGATCTTGTGATGGCGCGCATCGCGGCGATGCTCCGCGCCGGAACGATCCGTCGCGTCCGGCAAACATTGCTCGCGACCAACCTCGCCGACGGCGCACTCGTCGCCTGGAAAGTTCCGGCAGAAAAGATCGATCGCGCGTTTGATTGGATGTTTCAGCGCGATCCATTTTCGGGTCACGTTGTCGTTCGTTCTACGGATACGATCAGCGCCGGCTCCGAATACAAACTTTGGACGACGTTGAAAGTGCCGCGCGGGTTTTCCCTGCAAGAACATTGCGAATTGCTCACCCAAAAAGTCGGCGCCGAGAAATTCCGGATCATGCCGGCGAAAGGAATTTTCACGCTCGGCGTCGGACATGTTCGTCGGAAAACGATCGAGCCCGGAGAGAAAGCAGACGAGCCGGCGAAGATGATTCGGGTGGAGGTGGTCGATCTTGACGAACACCAGTGGAACGTCTTGCTCGCACTCAAACGCGAATTCAAGCCGGAAGAAATTCGTCCGAATCCATGGGCGTCGCGCGCGAAAGAAGCGGGTGTGAGCCTGGATGAAGTTTACCGGGTCGCCGAAAGTTTGAGCGCGCGCAAAATTATCGGCCGCTTTTCCACGTTCCTCGAACACGTAAAACCGTCGCAGACCGGCGTTCGCGTCACGCGTTTCAATGCATTGTTTCATTGGGCGGTGCCCGCCGGGCGCGAGATCGAGACCGGCGGCGAAGTCGGCCGGCATCACATCCTGACCCATTGTTACTGGCGTGAAGCCGGTCCGGAATTCAATAACGTCAACATCATGGCGGTCGCGCACGGCACCGACAAACCGCGGCTCCTCGATCACAAGGCGGCGATAGATCGACATCTTGAGTCGTGCCGCATTCCGGTTTCCTACACCAATGTTTTCTGGGGCGGACGGAGCGAAATCAAACCTTCCGAAATTTCGCCGAAAATTTACCGGGAATGGCTGTCAGATTCGCAAGTGGCATGAAGTTGCACTTGGTCTTGCTTTGAAATCGTTCATCGAGAAACTTCGCAACGGTCGCGATCTCAACGGCGCTGACGTCGATACTGCTGTCGCGATTCTCCTTTCGCCGGACGTCGGCGACGAGGTGAAAGCGGACTTCCTGACAGCGTTGCACCGAAAAGGAGAGACCACTGAAGAGATTGCCGCTTTTGTCCAGTCGTTGATGAAACGCGCAGTTGATCCGATGATTGATCGGGCTGAGATGCCCGGCCCGATGGTGGACGTTTGCGGCACCGGCGGCGATGGCGTCGATTCATTTAATATTTCGACGACGGTCGCCTTTGTGGTGGCGGCTGGTGGCGCCGTGGTGGTGAAGCACGGCAATCGCCGCGTCACGTCCAGCTGCGGCAGCGCTGATGTTCTCGAAGAACTCGGCGTTCCGATCGACCTTCCGCCCGAGCAATTACGCGAATCTCTGAAGCGACACAGTGTCGGCTTTCTCTTTGCGCGGCAATATCATCCCGCGTTTCGCGCGCTCGCGGAAACGCGTGAGCGTTTGGCGCGGCAAAATGCGCGCACGATTTTCAATGCGCTCGGACCCCTCTTAAATCCGGCCCGCCCATCGCGGCAGCTAATTGGGGTCTATTCGCCGCACCTAACCGGTATCTTCGCTCAAGTTCTCCGGGAACTTCGACATGAGCGCGCCTGGATTGTGCATGGCCTCGGCGATAACAGCGCAGGCATGGACGACATCTCCGTTAGCGGTGCGACCACGGTCGCGGAACTCATCGACGACAAAGTCACGTCCGCGATCTTGGACGTAAGCTGGCTCGGCATTCCGAGAGCGCCGGTCGGCGAATTGCGAGGTGGAGACGCCCGCGAAAACGCCGCCACGATTGATGGAATTCTTTCTGGAAAGGTTGCCGGCGCGAAGCGTGACATGATAATCGTGAACGCCGCCGGCGGATTCGTCGTGGCCGGTCTGGCGCGCGATCTGAAAGAAGGCATCGAATTGGCGCGCGAAGAAATCGACAGCGGCCGCGCGTTGGAGAAATTGCGTGCGCTGCAAAATTATCGCGCGAAGTAGGGTGGATCGACGGCTCCGCGGGCGGTGTTAATTTGGCGCCGAAGGCGCACTATTTTTCGGCATCGAGGATGGACTGCCGGACCCACCGCAAAAGATTTTCTGGTAACTTGCGTCCAAATTTCGCAGGAGCGCGACTGCGAGCGGTTGGCGGTCTACTTGCCGACGTAGGGCCATCGCTAAAGAAATCGCGCGCGGGCGAAGCTCATCCGAAAAATCTTCGGCGCGCTGGTTCACATTGAGGCCGATCCCG
>QHOI01000041.1 GCA_003218705.1 Verrucomicrobiota bacterium
TTGTGCTCGGGATACCGGGCCGGACTGGTCCGCCATGAATCGGCCCCACCGCAATCACGCCTTCAATTCCTGTTTCGGCCGCTTCGAGCATGGGCGTGGGTGACGGTTGAGCGCAGCAAAAACCAGCAAATGTAAGGAAACCGATTAAGCTTACGCGTTGAAGTCGCATAACTACTTCGACGGTTAAACGCTCCAATTGTTTAACGGAAAAGCCAATAATGTTTGTCGATCGAATTAAAGTTTTTGCGCAAGCGGGCAGTGGCGGACGCGGCTCAGTCAGCTTTCGGCGGGAGAAATTTGTGCCGAAAGGTGGACCCGACGGTGGTGACGGCGGGCGCGGCGGCGATGTGATTCTCCGCGCAGATCGGCACGTCGATAACCTCTCGAACCTTTTCTACGAACCGATCATCAAGGCGAAAAGTGGCGGTCACGGAATGGGAAAGAAAATGCACGGGAAGTCAGCCCCGGCGAAAATCGTGAAGGTGCCGGTCGGAACAATCGTTTGGCCAGCGGATGAGAAAGGACGTCCAACGTCCGCCGCTCCGATTGTCGATCTTACTCAGGACGGACAGGAGTTTGTCCTTTGTCGCGGGGGCGCGGGCGGGAAGGGGAATGTGCATTTCAAAAGTTCGCGCAATCGCGCGCCGCGGCAGTACACCGAAGGCGAAGAAGGCGAGGCGGGTCACTTTTCATTAGAACTGCGCACAATCGCCGATGCCGGCCTCGTTGGTTATCCAAACGCCGGCAAATCAACTTTGGTCCGACAAATTTCTGCCGCGCGGCCGAGAGTCGCGGCCTATCCTTTCACGACCCTGCATCCGATCATCGGCGTAGTGGAATTTTCCGGTTATCGACGCGCGACGATCGCGGACATTCCGGGATTGATCGAAGGCGCGCATCGCGGGTTGGGGCTAGGTCACGAATTTTTGCGGCACATCACGCGGTGCCGGATTTTCCTCTTCGTTATCGATGTTGCGGGAAGCGAAGGTCGCAATCCGGTCGAAGACTTGCAGCAACTGCGCAAAGAGCTCGATCTTTACGATCCGCTGTTGTCGCAGCGTCCATGGTTTGTCATTGCGAACAAAATGGATTTGCCGTGCGCGGAAGAGAATCTTAGCGGAGTGCGCAAGAAATTCCCGAAGATCGACATCGTCCCGATTTCGGCGGCGAAAGGCGAGGGGATTGAGAAGCTGAAGGAGAAATTGGAGAAATGGCTTGAGCTGTAGCCGTTTCGCTCTGCGAAACGCGCCCGCGTCGCGGAGCGACGCGGCTACATTTTTCAACGAAAGTCGCTTGTCATCCGCGCAAAAACGGCTTTGGTAAGCGCGTCAAGATTCGCGGCTCGACTTCGGAGCGCGAGAGATCACGGGCGGGATGCCCGTGCCACTTGGCTGACAATCGAAATGCGCAACCGTTATTTACTGATGTCGATCCTGGCGCTGATGTTCAGCGCGACACTGGTGAGCTCTGCATTTGGGGCGGAAACAGCAGCGCCGGCGCAAGTTGAGCATGAAGGTGTGCCGCTGAAAGCGGCTCCGATCGTTGAGATTGGCAAGTTTGCGATCACCAATTCGATGCTCGTGACCTGGATCGTGGCCGCCGGCATCATCATTTTCGCGCAAATCGCGACCCGCCGGATCAAACCGATTCCGAGCGGCATTCAAAATTTTTGGGAATGGCTGGTCGAGAGTCTTTACAATTTCCTCGAGGGAATCATCGGACGCGAGCTGGTCAGGAAAACTTTTTGGTTTTTCGCGACGATTTTTATCTTTATTCTATTTGTGAACTGGTTCGGCCTGATTCCCGGCATCGGCGCGATCGGTTGGGGTCATTACGATCCGAACGGCACTTTTCATATCGATCGCGCACTTTTGCGCGGCGGCAACGCCGATCTGAACATGACGACGGCGATGGCGGTGATTTTCTTTTTGCTTTGGATCGTTTGGGCGCTTCAAGCCAACGGCGTCGGCGGATTTTTAAAACATCTCTTTGCGCCAAAAGGCGAGACCACCGGGATCTTAAAAATCCTAATGGCAGTGATTTTCTTCATGGTCGGCTGGCTGGAAGTGATTTCGATTCTTTTCCGACCGATTTCGCTGAGCTTTCGACTCTTTGGGAACATCTATGCCGGTGAAAGCATTTTGGAGGCGATGTCGACGATGAACCCTTACCTCGCGCCGATTCTTCCGATTCCATTTTATTTCATGGAGATTCTCGTCGGCATTGTCCAGGCGCTTGTCTTTATGCTTTTGACGGCGGTTTTCACAATGTTGATTGCGCAGCATGACGACGGCCCGAAGCACGCGCACTGAAAATTTAGGCGACTTCAAGGTGAGGTCGCCAAACCAACCAAAAAACAAACTATGATATTACCACTACTAGCAGAAATGACCGGAAGCATTCACGTCGGCCTTGCCGCGATGGGTGTAGGAATCGGCGTGGGCCTCACCGGCTTGGGAATGGCGACCGCTGTCGGCCGAAATCCCGGTGCCTTCACCCAGGTCCTAGTGCACGGAATTCTCGCCATCGCGTTCACCGAGGCGATCGTGTTCTACGCGTTGTTCCTGCTCGGTCACTAACATTTTAAAGGGCCCAGGCGAATTGCCCGCGCGCATGAGTTTTACCTTATGAATCCGATGATCGCTGCTGCTGCGGGAGGTTTTGCCGAGACGCTTCACGATATGGCTGATACCTTCGGTTGGAATTGGCAATTATTCCTCTCCCAGGTGGTGAGTTTTTGTATTGTCGCTTTTTTGCTGCGGCAGTTCGCTTACAAACCGATCCTGGCCGTGCTCGAAGATCGGCGGCGAAAGATCGAAGAAGGCCAGCTTAACGCGGAGAAAATCCGGAAGGAACTCGCTGAGGCAGAGAAGCGTTATCAAGAAATTGTGGCGAAGGCGAATGCCGATGCGCAACGGATGATCGACGAAGCGCGCGAGAGCAGTTCGCATTTGGCTGAGCGGAAACAACAGGAAGCAATCACTGCTGCGGAGCAAATTCTGGCCAAGGCGAAGGAAGCGGCAGCGCTCGAACACGAGCGCCAGATGCAAACGTTAAAACGGGAACTCGGCCGGTTGGTGGTTGATACGACCGCGAAAGTTACCGGGAAAGTGCTCACGCCCGAGGACCAAAGGCGCTTGCAGGAAGAAGCTGCGCGCCAGGTTGCCTGATGAAAATTAACAAAGAGATCCGTCAACTTGCCCGGGAAATGTTGCGCGCCAGCTTTACCGACGGCCAACTTGACCGCGGCAAGATCGCTTCCCTGGTGCAGTCGCTAATTACAAAGCGTCCGCGCCATTTCATGGACGTCCTGCAGTACTTTAAGCGTCTGCTTCGGCTCCAGATTGAAAAAAGGCACGCCAGAATTGAGAGCGCGACCCAACTGGCCCCGGAGGCGGCGATCGATATCGTTGCGCGGCTGAAGAGAAAATACGGCGAAGATC
>QHOI01000054.1 GCA_003218705.1 Verrucomicrobiota bacterium
TCCACCCGAGCTGGTGCTCAAGCCAATCGACGTCCGCTCCCCGGTCAAAAAGGGCGTTGAAATTGCCCGGTCGCGTTATGGCATCAACGGCAAAGTGGAATTGGAAACTTCATTGCCCAGTAATCTGCCGCGGGTGTTGGGAGATGAAACAGCGCTGGCGGAAGCCTTCGCCCACCTTCTGGCCAACGCCGCCGAAGCCAGCGCGGACCGGAGCAAACCGCGCATTACCCTCTCGGCGAAACCCGTCCGGGAAGGACGACATTCGGCCGCCGTCGTCGTCACGGTCCAGGACAACGGCACCGGCATTGCGCCGGAAATAAAAGAGAAGATCTTTTCACCGTTTTGCACGACCAAACCGCGCGGAATGGGTCTCGGTTTGCCAATTGTGAAGCGGACTGTGTTCGATCATCATGGACGGGTAGAAGTCGATTCGACGTCAAAAGGAACACAGGTCAGTGTGCTCTTACCGGCAACGAGCGGATCCGATTAACAAAAATTCGAGTTGCGATTTGCGGCCCGCGATTTGAGTCTTCGCAAAAGCAAACCAGCACTTTTCCGCCTTTATGATCGTCACCACCGCTCAACTCTACAAGGTCGCCTACGGCAAATTTGCTGTCGGCGCTTACAACATCAACAACATGGAACAATGCCTCGGACTTTTCCGCGGCAACGTGCAAAGCAAGGCGCCGTTTATCATCCAACTTTCAAAGGGCGCGCGGAAGTACGCCGACAAGCGAATGCTGGAAGCGATCATTCGCACAGCCGAAGGAATGTTTCCGGAGGCAATCTTCGCCGTGCACCTCGATCACGGCGACGAAGAAGCATGTTACGATTGCATCGCGTCCGGGTTCTACAGTTCGGTCATGATTGACGCCAGCGGGGAGCCGTTCGAGAAAAATGTTGAGATCACTAAGCGGGTCGTGGACAAAGCCCATCCCGAAGGCATCAGCGTTGAAGCCGAGCTCGGCAGACTTGGCGGCGTCGAAGAAGACATCAAGGTGGATGAAGGCCACGCCTGTCTGACCAATCCCGACGAAGCGGTTGAATTTATTAAACAAACGAAATGCGACTCGCTTGCTGCCGCGATCGGAACGAGCCATGGGGCTTACAAGTTTAAAGGGCAACAGTCGCTCCACTTTGATGTGATTGAGGGAATTCGCGACAAGGTGAAGCAAGCTGGCCTTCCCCCCACCCCAATCGTCATGCACGGCTCGTCGAGCGTTCCGAAATCGGAAGTCGACCGCATCAATGCCGCCGGTGGAAAACTCGATCCGTCTGCTCGCGGCGTGAATGAAGAAGAGTATCTGCCCGCCGCGAAACTCGGCGTGACCAAAGTGAACATCGACACTGACGGACGCCTCGTTTGGACTCGGGTCCATCGCGAATTCTTCCGCGATCATCCCGAGCAATTCGATTTTCGGCCGCCGGGAAAAACTTTCGTCGAGGAGTATGCCAACTTTATCGCGCACAAAAACGAGAAACTCGGTTCCGCCGGCCAACTGGATACAGTCCGCGCGAGTATTAAATCCTAGATCGACCTCGATTTTGCCGATGTTCCCGGCGCTCTCCCAAATCACGTGAGTTTTACTCTTAAGGAACTCGCGGCCCTTTGCGGAGGAGAATTGCGCGGTGATCCGGCGCTGGAAATTGACGGGGCCGCATCGCTCTCGGAAGCGGCCGCGGGCGAGATCACGTTTTACGCCGATCCGCGTTATCTGGCGCGCCTTCGGCAAACACGGGCATCGGCGATTTTTGTTCCTCTGGATTTTTCCGGGCAGACCACGGCCGCGCAGATCCGCGTGGCCAACCCTTCGAAAGCCTTTGAGCAAGTTGTCCTGAAACTGGCGCCCAAACCGGTTGCTTTTAGGCCGGGCATTCATCCGACAGCGGTTATCGATCCAACTGCAAAAATCGGAAGCGGCGTCTCGGTTCAACCGCATGCGGTCATCGAATCTGGCGCGACAATCGGTGACAACGCCGTGATCGGCGCCGGCAGCTACATCGGACACGAAAGCATTATCGGCGCGTCGTGCCTGATTTATGCGAACGTAACCATTCGCGAACAAACGCGAATCGGCGCACGCGCCATTATTCACAGCGGTGCGGTAATCGGCGCGGACGGTTTTGGGTTCGAATTCGTCGAAGGCCGTTACCAAAAAATTCCGCAACTCGGAATTGTCCAAATTGACGACGACGTTGAGATCGGGGCAAACACAACCATCGATCGCGCTCGATTCGGTCGGACCTGGATCCAAGAAGGCGTTAAGATCGACAATCTCGTGCAGATCGCGCACAACGTCATTATTGGAAAGCATTCCATCATCGCCGCGCAAACGGGCATTTCCGGCAGCACCCGCGTCGGAGAAAAAGTGATGATGGCCGGCCAGGTCGGGATCATTGGCCATCTTACAATCGAGGACAACACGATTATCGCGGCGCAAAGCGGCATTTCGAAGGACTTGCCGGGCGGCGCATGGTTTGGCTCGCCAGCTGTGCCGTTGCCAGAGGCGAAGCGGCAGATTGCCTGGATTCATCGGCTGGGCAAGCTGTTCGATCGGGTCAAAGCGATCGAGAAAAAGCTGGGGCTCTGAGAGGGTCGCGGGGCAAGCGGCCCGAGAGGATTCAAGATTGGCAAGAATAGTGCTCTACTGATTATGGAATTTATAACATGAAGCCGGCTAAACGCGACTATTCTCAATTCCTCATCATCGATGACGACCCTGGCATCGCTAAGTTCCTGGTCACGTATCTGCGTCAACGCGGTCACACCTGCTACGCTCTGACCGATGGCTTCCAGACGGCGGCCTGGCTTTCGGAGAACGACTGCGAGGTAGCCATTGTCGATCTTAAGATGCCCAAAGTGGACGGAATTTCTCTCATCTCATTTATGCGAGAGCTGAATCCGATCCTTCCGATCGTCGTTTTCACCGGCGTCGGCTACGACGAAGAGCAAATGCATGCTGCCCTCCACGCGGGCGCGAACGGATACGTCAGCAAGAATCTTCCGATTGAACAACTCTACTGCGTGCTCGCGCGAATTCTCGCCACCTGTCAGCAGCGCAAACCCAGCATGACCTTCAACGGTCAGCAGTCAGCTCTGGCCGGAGCTGCTTGATCAGCTCTTTTCGGCGGCTTTCAAAAGTTTCCGCAATCCATCAGGCGAAATGCAAGCCGCGCCGCTCGCATTCACCGTTTCCATTTCGAGGGAGTCCGATGTTGCGACCGTTATTTCGAACCGCGATCCATATTTGCCTGCCAGTCGCTCAATGATCGCATCCGCTGATTGGCCACGGCGGGCGTAGAAAATTTGCACGTCGTACGGATCGGAAACCTCGCTCACCCGGTCGCCTTGCCCGTCAAAAACGACAGCGACGTGGACTCCCGTCCAATCTTGATAATGCCGCAGTTCCTTGATCAGCGCCTCACGCGCGAGGTACGGTCGTCTGGCATGCAGGTCACGCAACTTGGGCCAGGCGAAAATGATGCTGTGACCATCGACGATAAGATATCGTACCGGCACTCCATACTTTAGTTCGTGCGCTTCTCGGAAGCGAGATGTTGGTCTATCGCGCCGGTAGCTGCTCTTTTTTGCTGCGCGGTTTCGGCGATTCGCGCTGTTTGGAGCGCAACGTCTTTTTCTTGCGTTTTAGATACGCTTTTCGGCGCTTGCGCTTCGATCGAACTCGGTGCTGCTGACCCACACGCTTGTTATACGAGGGAAGCACGCCGGGGGCAAGCAAGCTCGCTCGCGAAAACCGAAATCGAGGATTGCATTTTGCCCCGCGCTCCCATTATACAATTTGTTTGTGCTGTCATTGTCCCAGAACTTTGCTCCCACCCCCAAAACCCTGATCGGCGCTTCCGCTTTACTTATTTTCGTGGCTGCGATTTTCGGTGCTCTCAACGTCGCGAAAGTGAAAACGCTCCGTTCAGCCGTAGCCGATACCTCGACCACACGCGCTATCGCCGAACAGGATCGCGCCAGGAAGGAAAAGGAACTCAAGGCGCGCGAAGCGGCAATTGCAGCCGAGCAAGCCAAGCTGGCTCAGCTGGCTGAGCGCAAAGACAACACCGGAGCCGCCGAGGGCCAATTGGCCCAAATTCGTAATGAAAAGCGGCAGCTCGAAGCCAAACTTCAGGACAAAGAAGCGGAGATCCTGGCCTTACAAAGGCAAATCGAAGAAAAACAGCCGGCCTCAGTCAATCCGGGTGCGCCATCGGTGGTCGAGTTGCAGGCGCAGCTCGATGACGCCCGCCAGCAGCTCGACAGCGGGGAGCGCGAGAAAAGTCTGCTTTCCGAAAAATTGCAATCGGTAAGAGAGCGCTCCTCTCAACTGGAAGATGAGAAAAAGCGCCGGGCCGTGGCGCGCGGGAAAGTGGGCGTTCGGGGCACCATCCTTGCCGTTAATCAGGCTTACAATTTCGTCGTCCTTAATCTCGGCGGCCGCAACGGGGTGGAGCCGCATTCCGAAATGCTGATCGTGCGAGATGGCAGCTTCATTGGAAAAATTCGCATTTCTTCAGTTGAACCGGCGAGCGCTATCGGCGATATCATTACCAGCACTCTGGCGCGAGGCGTCCAGGTGCAACCTGGAGACACCGTCATCTATGCTGGCACAAATTCGTAGGCAGGAGAGAAAGGTCGCGGCCGTTCTATTGTTGGCAGCGGCAGGAATGCTCGTTTCATGCGCGAGCCAAAAGGAACACGTCGCGCTGGTCAACGATCCTGATGCGAAACCGGAATCCGCAATGCCTTGGAACAAGCAGGAAAAATGGGAAACCGGCGGTCAATTTGCCAATTTCAGCGACAAGCGCTGACCTTCAAAAGTCCTACATCGGTCTGTTTATAGTACCGATTTAGATCCAAACGCCCGCCGGGACAACCGCGTTCTTTGGCACAACCACGATCCCGTCGCGAATGAAGTAATTGTCCGCGTCCAGGTTCGCGGCTTTACCTTCCGGCGTGATCACGACGCCGTCGGCGATGCGTGCGTTCTTGTCGATGATGGCGCGATCAACCACGCAATTGCGTCCCACCCCGATCGGCGGCACATCCGCTGCGCCTGGCCGATCTTGTTCGAAATAGTCCGCTCCCATAATCACGCTGTTCCGGATCGTCGCGCCGCTCTGAATGATGCTGCGAATGCCAATGACGCTGCGCTCGATGTGCGCATCGGAAATGATGCAGCCATCGGAAATGATCGCCTGTCGCAGCGCTGCGCCGTTAACCTTACTCCCCGGCAAAAATCTCGGATGCGTGTAAATCGGCGCCTCGGTATCGAAAAAACTGTATTCCGGGACGAGATCGGTCAGGTCGAGGTTCGCTTCGTAAAACGCGCGCACCGTTCCAATGTCTTCCCAGTAACCCTGGAAAATGAACGCGTTTACCTGCTGATCTTTGATTGAGTGCGGAATGATGTCCTTGCCGAAATCGAACAGGTCGTTGTCGAGGCACTTCACAAGAACGTCGCGATTGAATAGATAAATTCCCATGGAAGCCTGGAACAATTCTTCATCCTCTTTGGAGCCAACGGCGCGCAGGAGCTCGCGACTCATCTTTAATTCCTGAAGGATTGTGTCGTCCTTCGGCTTTTCGACAAAGCGCACGATCCGGCGATCGACTCCGCTTTGCATAATGCCGAACTCAGCGACCTGATGGCGATGGATCGGTTTGGTCGCGAGGGTGATGTCGGCGCCGGTTTGAATGTGCTGATGCAACAGCGTCCGAAAATCCATGCGGTATAGTTGGTCGCCGCTGAGAATCAGATAATAATCGAATGGACGTTCAAGGAAGTAGCGCATGTTTTGACGGACCGCATCGGCGGTTCCCTGATACCACTGCGAGCCTTCTGGAGTTTGTTGCGCCGCTAAGATGTCGATGAAACTGCGCGAGAAATTGTCGAACTTGTAGCTGTCCTGTATATGTCGATGTAACGACATGCTGTTGAACTGCGTCAGCACGTAAATCGACCGCAGACCCGAGTTCAGGCAATTGCTGATCGGAATATCGACGATGCGATATTTGCCGCCGAGCGGCACCGCCGGCTTGGCGCGATCTTTCGTTAACGGGAACAGGCGGGTGCCTGCGCCGCCGCCCATGATGATCGCGAGCGTTCGCTGAGTCGTGCCCGGTGGGAGCGCGGGGGTGGACAGCGGCGAGACTGAATCGCGAGCGCCGGGATTTTGGGTCTGCACACCTCCAATAACTCAGTGCTGGTGGTTCACGGCAACCTTTTTGCTCGGTTTACCCCGGTTGCACGGGGCTGCCGCCAGTGGCAACCTTCATTTCCTAGTATGTGTGGAATCGTCGGTTATGTCGGGCGCTCGCAAGCTGCGCCCATTTTGCTCGACGGACTTCGTCGCCTCGAATATCGCGGCTACGATTCCGCCGGCGTCGCCATCGTTAATGGCGATCACGTCGAGACGCGCAAGTGCGCCGGTCGGATCGCTTCACTGGCCAAACTCATTTCGCAAAAACCGGCCACCGGATCGTACGGAATCAGCCACACCCGCTGGGCAACGCACGGAAAGGTCAACGACGAGAACGCCCACCCGCATTTCGACGCCACCGGCAAGATCGCCCTCGTTCACAATGGCGTAATCGAAAATTACCGGATGCTCAAAGAGCAACTGATCCAAAACGGCGATACGAATTTTCGGTCCGACACCGACACCGAAGTTCTGGCGCACCTAATCGGAAATATTTATCGGCAGCTTGACGGCAAAGACTCGAAAGCACGCCTGGTTAACGCTACGCGCGCGGCATTAAAACAAGTCATCGGCACTTACGGGATTGCCGTTGTCCACGCGGATATTCCGAATTTTATTGTCGGCGCGCGCCGGGGAAGCCCGCTTGTTCTCGGCGTTGGCAAAGATGAAAATTTCCTGGCCAGCGACGTGAGCGCGATCGTCGCTCACACGCGTGACGCCATTTACTTAAACGACTTCGACCTTGTCGCACTCGAGCAAGACAAATTTGAGATCAGCGCGATCGATGGCGCGGTTGGGGAGCACGCGGTCAGCAAAGTCGAGTTCAGCGCGGAAGACATCAAGAAAGGCGATTACCCGCATTACATGCTCAAAGAAATCTGCGAGCAGCCTGACTCAGTGCGCGACGCGATGCGTGGGCGCCTCACCTATGAAGAATGCACTGCCAAGCTCGGCGGTCTGAATATGAATCCGGCGGAACTGCGCGACGTCGCACGGGTTGTTCTGACCGGCTGTGGCACTGCCCTGCATGCGGGTCGGGTTGGCGAATACATCGTCGAGCAACTTGCCAGTATCCCGGTCGAAGTTGAATTCGCGAGCGAGTACCGCCATCGCAATACGCCTCCGACCGAACACACCTTGGTCTTCGCCATTAGCCAGAGCGGCGAGACCGCCGACACACTCGGCGCGTTACGCGAAAGCAAACGCAAAGGATATCGCACGCTCGGAATTTGTAACAACGTCGCCAGTACCATTGCGCGCGAGAGCGATGGCGGCGTTTACATGCACGCCGGTCCCGAGATCGGTGTCGCCGCAACGAAATCGTTTACTTCGCAACTTGTGATTCTAACGCTGATCGGTCTCCTCCTCGGCCGCATGCGCCAGCTCTCCACCGCCCAGGGAAAGCGAATTATTGATGCGCTCGAAGCGTTGCCAGGGCACATCGAGCGAGTGCTAAAGTTAAGCGACCAAGTTAAAGCGATCGCGAAGAAATATGCCGATGTCAGCGGAATGCTTTTTTTCGGACGGCAATTCAATTATCCGATCGCGCTCGAAGGGGCGCTCAAGATGAAGGAGATCACTTACCTTTTCGCCGAAGGTCATCCCAGCGCGGAACTCAAACATGGAATCATTGCACTCGTCAGGCCGGACTTGCCTTCCATCTTCATTGCGCCGGATGACGCGGTGTTCTCAAAGAACCTCAACAACATTGAGCAAGTAAAGGCGCGCAAAGGACCGATCATCGCCATTACTTCCGGAAACGGAGCGAAACAATTGAAAGACCTCGCCGCGGACATTATCGAGATTCCGGATGTGATCGATTGTCTCTGCCCGGTTCTTACGGTGGTTCCGTTGCAGCTCCTAGCTTATCATTTGGCGGTCGAGCTCGGCCGCGACGTCGACAAACCGCGTAACCTGGCCAAGAGCGTTACGGTCGAGTAACGTCAGCGTTTTTGACGAAAAGTTCCCTGCCCAACGCAAAGACATCGCTCCAACCCGGTAAAGTAGTTGTTATCTGGATCGAAAATTGCTGCCGAGCGGACGTGTCGCCTTAGGAAAAGCGCGAAATAAATGACGGTTCACGCCGCGGTGGATTTTCGTTAAACTGGCTAGTCGAGCTTTTCAGCTGTGCAACAGAACGAAGAATACGTGCTCAAAGTCCTCCAAGACGTGGGCCTTGTTTCGCGGAAGCAGATCGCCGCGGCGCGCACGCGCCTGGATGGCCAGAACAACGTTGTCGATCTTCTGATTAAAGGTGGCGCTGTTACCGAGTCCGACGTCTCACGTTCGCTCGCGGCGCAGGCGCACATGGACTGGATCGATCTCTCCACGATGGTGATTCCGCCGGCCATCATCAAACAGATCCGCGCTGAAGACGCGCGGCGGTTCAAAGTCATTCCAGTCGCGTTTGGCGAAACCGGTCTGGTCGTAGCCGTAAGCGATCCACTCGACATCGACACGATCGATAGCCTGAGCTTTTTGCTCCAACGCGAGCTCGAACTGGTTTGCACAAGCCCCGAAAAAATTCGGGAAGGTCTGATCAAATATTACGGCACGGCCGATGAAGCCGCCGATGCCCTCAAAGAAAAGATTGGCGAAGATATCGATCTTGGTCTTGAGCTCGGCGACGGCGCTGCCATCACCGAAGTCGATGAAGCCGACGCCCCGATCATTCGAATGGTCTCGATGTTGATCATCGAGGCGCATCGCGCCGGCGCGAGCGATATTCATCTCGAGCCGCTCGACAAAAAATTCCGTGTCCGGTTCCGGATCGATGGTGTTCTACAGGAAATGCAGGCGCCACCAAAGCGTTTGCAATCCGCCATCGTCAGCCGGCTCAAAATCATGACCGGTTCGATGAGCATCGCTGAAAAACGATTGCCGCAAGACGGCCGGATTCAGGTCAAAATCAAAAAGAAGCCGATCGATCTCCGTGTCTCGACCATTCCAACCAATCATGGCGAGAGCGTTGTCCTTCGCATTCTCGACAAAGCGAGTCTGATGCTCGGCCTGCCCGAGCTCGGTTTTTTTAGCGACGACCAGGAAACATTCGAGCGCTTGATTCAATTACCGGACGGAATTTTGCTCGTCACCGGACCAACCGGCTCCGGAAAAACGAGCACACTCTACGCCTGTCTCAACTACATCAACAAGCCGGACCGCAAGATTATCACCGTCGAAGAACCGATCGAATATCAAATGACCGGCATCAATCAGGTCCAGGTGAATCCGGAAGTCGGGATGACATTTCCGGTAGCCTTGCGCTCGATTCTTCGCCAGGCCCCGAACGTGATCATGATCGGCGAGATCCGCGATCTCGAAACCGCCAGCATCGCAACGAACGCTTCACTGACTGGTCATCTTGTCTTTAGCACACTCCACACGAACGACGCGCCGTCCGCCATCCCGCGTTTGATCGACATCGGCGTCCAGCCCTTCCTCGCTGCTTCGTCCCTGCGCGCGATCATGGCGCAACGACTCGTTCGGCGAATCTGTCCGAATTGCCGGCAGCCCGCGGAACTGGGAGAAAGCGAAATGCGCGCATTGCGAATCGAGCCCGGTCAACTCCGCGACGCGCAAGTGATGCAAGGCAAGGGCTGCGAACAATGTCGCGGCACTGGTTATAAAGGTCGGATGGGCATCTTTGAAATTTTTATTCTCGACGACGAAGTCCGCCACATGATCAACAAACGAAGTGCGACTTTGTCGCTCCGTCAACGCGCCCGCGAGCTGGGCATGCGCACTTTGCGCGAAGACGGCGTCCGCAAAGTTCTCGCCGGCCTCACCAGCGCTGAGGAAGTGATTTCAATCACCATCGGAGACGTCAGCTAATGAACGAGAAACAAGTCGCCGAACTTTTCATCGAACAGCACGTTCTTCAACCGTCGCAAGCCGAGGACGTTTTAAACGAGGCGAACTTGAACGGCAAAACTATCATCCAGGCGATGGTGGACAGCGGTTTCGTCGATGAAACCGGCTTCTATCACACCATCGCCGACGCGCTCGGCGCCGAATATGTCGATCTTGGCGATAAGGAAATTCCGCCCACGATTTTGAAATTGATTCCGAGCGGACTGGCTCGTCTTCACCGCGCACTTCCGATCGGTTTGAGCGGAAATAGTTTACGGGTTGCTTTGGCCGACCCGCTCGATCCGCGCGCGGCCGAAGATCTTCGCTTCGCGCTCGGCAAAGATGTCGATGTTGTGGTCGCGCCCACCGAGCAAATCGATAATCGGATCAAGGAATATTACGGCGCCGACACGACGAGCATGGAGGAAGTGCTCAAGCAGCTCGGCGAAGCCGGCGACATGCTGCAAATTCGTGGCGACGAGACTGCCGCCGCCGTCGAAGCGGAGGCGAACGCCACACCGATCATTCGCTTTGTCGATTTAATTCTATATCAAGCGATCCAGGACCGCGCGAGCGACATTCATTTCGAGCCGTTCGAAAACGAATTCAAAATCCGCTATCGGGTGGACGGCGCCCTTTACGAAATGTCGCCGCCGCCGCGCCATCTCGCGTTGCCGGTCATCTCCCGCGTCAAAGTGATGGCGAACATGAACATCGCCGAGCGGCGTCTGCCCCAGGACGGCCGCATTCAAAAAAATATCGCCGGCCGGCATGTCGATCTTCGCGTTTCGACTTTGCCGACTCAATTTGGCGAGAGCGTCGTTTTGCGCGTACTCGATCGCTCGACCGTGAATCTCGACCTGGAAATGCTCGGGATGCCCGAGTACGTCCACAATTACATTCTCGAAATCATCAATCGGCCGAATGGAATTTTTATTGCCACCGGCCCGACCGGTTCCGGAAAAACGACGACGCTTTATTCCTGCTTGCGCAAGATTAACACGATCGATTCCAAATTGCTCACGGCCGAAGAACCGGTCGAGTACGACTTGGAAGGAATCGTTCAGGTGCCGGTGAACGAAGGGATTGGTCTTACTTTCGCTCGCGTGTTGCGCGCATTTCTGCGGCAGGATCCCGATCGAATCATGATCGGTGAAACGCGCGATCTCGAGACCGCGCAAATCGCCATTCAAGCATCGCTCACCGGCCATCTCGTTTTCACCACTCTGCACACGAACGATGCGCCCGGCGCAATCACGCGCTTGATCGACATGGGCGTGGAACCGTTTTTGATTTCTGCCACGCTCGAAGCCGTGCTTGGTCAGCGATTGCTCCGCAGCATCTGCCCGAACTGCCGGGCCGCTTACAAGCCCAACGAATCGCTCCTGGCCCAGCTCGAATTAGCCAAAAAGGATATCGGCGATCGTAAATTTTTCTACGGCAAAGGTTGCGACTCGTGCAACAACACCGGCTACAAAGGCCGCAAAGGAATTTATGAGTTGATGAAAATCACCGATCCGCTCCGCGAGTTGATCAATGAACGGGGGCCGACTGTCGTTCTCAAACAAAAAGCAGTCGAGCTCGGAATGGTGACACTGCGGCAGGATGGATTGCGCAGTATTTTTGCCGGCGACACCACCATCGAAGAGGTATTGAAATACACCTGAGTGTTCGCCTAACATTGATGTCGTCATGCCGCGTTTCACTTAC
>QHOI01000019.1 GCA_003218705.1 Verrucomicrobiota bacterium
AACGAAGCCGAGGCAAACGATGGCGCATCTGGTTCGGCTGTTCCATTTCATCTCGCGCCTCGCTGATTGGAAACTGGTTGGACCGTGTCTTCCTGATTTCGCGCCGGCAAAGTCAGTCGAACAATGTTGCGTTCCGCAATCGGAATCATTTTTAGGTAGCCTTCCTTCAAGCGGCGTTGCAATGCCGAGCGCGAAGTGAGCGCGGCAATTTGCGC
Source organism: Verrucomicrobiota bacterium (assembly GCA_003218705.1). GTDB lineage: Bacteria > Verrucomicrobiota > Verrucomicrobiia > Chthoniobacterales > UBA10450 > AV40. Next base: position 216 of record QHOI01000019.1, read on the forward strand.
GCTGGCCACTTCATTTTGCATCCGCAAATTTGCCAGTTCGGTTTCGAGCGCTTTTTTGCGGTCGCCGAGATGATAAAGTTGAAGGGTCAGATAAACGTAACTCAGCCCCATCAGCGCCAAGAACCCGGTGAGCACGATCCAGCGCGCGAGCGAAGCGGCATTGACCGTGTTCCAATTTTTTCGGCGCGAGCGGTTCATCCAATTTTCTCCGCCACGCGCAATTTCGCGCTGCGCGAGCGCGGATTCATTCGCCGTTCAACTTCGCCCGGCTCGACCGGTTTCGGGGTAATCGCGCGCAAATCGTATTCCGGATTGCGCCGTGGCTCCGGCCATTCTGGTCGATCCAGCCACTCGCGACTGTGATCGCGGATGAAATTCTTCACGATTCGATCTTCGAGAGAATGAAAAGTGATGGCCGCGATCCGGGCTCCCGGTTCGAGTCGCGCGGTCAAAACCCGCATGCCTTGTGCGAGCGCGCCCAGCTCATCGTTCACTTCCATCCGTAACGCTTGAAATGCTTGCGTCGCGGGATGTCTCCGTCCGTAGCGACCGACGACTTTTTCGATCGCTCGGGCGAGCTGTAGCGTTTCGGTAAACGGCATATCCTTGCGCATCTTCACGATCAAACTGGCGATTCGGCGCGCGGCCGGTTCTTCGCCGAGGTCGCGAAACAGGCGGGTCAAATCTTCTTCGCTATAGCCGTTTACGATTTCCGCAGCCGTTAATGTCGATCTTGGGTCCATTCGCATATCGAGCGGACCGTTCCGCATCATACTGAATCCTCGGGCGGCATTCTCGAGTTGCCGCGAGGAAACGCCGAGATCGAGAAGAGCACCGCCGATTCTTTCAACGCCGAGTTCGTCGAGAATTTTGTCGGCGTTGCGAAAGTTTGTTTGACGCAGGGTGACCCGGCCGCCGAAATGGGCGAGTTCCTCGCGCGCCTGTTCAATCGCATCCGGATCCTGATCGAGCGCGAGAATGTCCGCACCGGTTTTTAAAATCGCTTCGGCATGACCGCCGCCGCCAACCGTTCCATCGACAACCAGCGAGCCGGGGTGGGGCGCGAGTAATTCCACTGCTTCGGCGGCCAGCACCGGGCGATGGTAAGTGAAATCTTCCATTTCCTGCGGCTCCTCTTCCAAAATGAGCGGACCAGTGGCAAACCAAACTGGCCGCTCAAACAATAATGCGTTCGTGTTCACTCTGATTACAAACCAATGACGTTGGCGACGTGCTGATAAGTGGGCGTCTCCTCTTCGTGAGCGCGTTTTCGACGCTGCAAATTCCAAATTTCAAAGCGGCCGCGTCCGCCAACCAGCACGACCTCGCCTTTCAATCCCACTTTCTTGCAAAGATCTTCCGGGAGAACGAGGCGGCCCTGCTTGTCGGCCACGCTATGCTGCGCGCGGGAATGAAGTTGTCGGAAAAAAATTCGTCGGTCGCGTGCAGAAACGTTCGGGTCGGATTCGGCCGACGCGCTCATACGAGAAAATTCTTCAGGCGACATGACCAGAAGAAACTGGTGAGCCGCTTCCGGAAGAATGATGAATTCTTCGGCGTCACCGCGTCGCCAGCGCGCGGGAATGGTGATTCGGTTCTTCTCGTCGATGAAGTGACGAAACTCGCCGGCGTAGAAGCGTTGGTCAGGCGTATGCATTGGCGGGTGGAGAAGTTTGCCATTCTAACCCATTTTTCCCCACTTTTAACCACCTTCCATGTCGGCCGTCAATAAAATTAATTGCCCTCTTTGCCCCTGCTCCGTCCCCATTTAAACTGCGCTTCATCAACAATGTCGCGCCTTCTGATCTCAGTTGCTGTCGCCGCCGGTAGTCTGTCTTGGGCTCTGCCGATCATCGCCCAAAATCCCGAGTCGAGTTCAACTGACGCTGTTCGCGTGACCGTGAGCCTGAACGCCGACGGTTCGCGCACCGTTTATCAATTCGACAACGCCAAGCATGAAGCGATCGCGACGACAAGTGATTCTGACGGAAAACCGCGCGGCAAGATCGTCTATCAAATCGGTGATGCGGGTCGGTTCGTTAGCGGTGTTTTCTTTGGACCTGACGAAAAGTTCCTCTTCAAGAGCGTATATAAGCATGATGCGGCCGGCCGGCTGGAGCAGGAGACCCATCTCGCGAAAGATGACTCCGTGATAAACAAGATTGTTTACAAGTACAGCCCCGCCGGGAAGCAGATCGGCTATTCCGTGTTCGACCCAGCTGGAAAATTGGTTTCCGGAAGTACTTCGCCGCCACCGGCGGCAACGCCCAAGCCGCGCAATGCGCTCGGGCGGTAGCAGTAGGCGGCTTGCCTCAGCCGAAAAAAGGGTCTAAGAAGATTGCCCCCATGATTGACTACATCCAGAAGGGCGGTTTGCTCATGTGGCCGATTCTGGCCTGCAGCATTGTCGCCATCGCTGTCTTCGCTGAGCGCTTTTTCTACTTGCATCGCGCTACTATTCACGTCGGCGAATTTTTGAAAGGACTGTCAAATCTCGTCCAACGCCGCAACTTTGCCGAAGCATTGCACGAATCGGCGGGAACGCCCGGTCCGGTCGCGCGGGTTATTCACGCCGCACTTTTGCGGCACGACATGTCGAGATCAGAGCTGCGCGAAATCGTTCAGGAAGCGGGGCAACTGGAGGTTCCAAAGCTGGAACGTTTTCTCGGTGTTTTGGCGACGCTCGCTTTTCTGGCGCCGTTACTTGGTCTGCTCGGGACCGTTGCTGGAATGATCGATGCCTTTGGCACGATCGCTTCTCATGGCGGCTACGCGACCGTCACCGAACTCTCGGGCGGAATTTACAAGAGTCTGCTCACCACTGCGGCCGGGCTCGTGGTCGCGGCCCCGACTTTTGTCGCTTACAGCTATCTTTCATCGCGCGTAAACACCATGCTGCATGAGATGGAGCGCGCCGGCATTGAGATCGTGCACATGCTGAAAGATAGTGAAGCCCTTACCGGTATTATCAGTTTTCAGCAGTCACCCGAAACACTGAGCGGTCCTCGAGAAGCGCATCGCGATCGCTAGATCGATCCACAAGGACGGATTCGCCGTGGCGAACAATCGCCCAGATAAATGATCAAGGGATGAAGCTGAGTCGGACCAAGGAATATAATTTCGGCTGGCTGGTCGTGTTCCCACTCATCGACGTGGTGTTTCTCCTCATTTTCTTCCTGCTCCTGAGTTCGAACTTTATTTTGCAACCGGGGATCGCGGTCTCGGCGCCGGCCTCGCCATTCCTGCTCGGCGCGCAGCAGAACCAACAAATCATCAGCATCACCGGCGGTGCGGTCCCGGCGATTTATTTTCGTGATCAAAAGATCTCACTCGAGCGGCTCGGGCCATTGTTGGATGCGGCCAAACGCGAGAATCGCTCCATTATTATTAAGGCCGACCGCCAGACGCCCTACGAATTGGTTGTGGCCGTGACCAATGCCGCGCTCGAACACGGAATTTCCTCCGTCTCATTGGCGGCTGCTCCGCCGCAATGAATGCTTCGACCACGCCGCCATTGCTGTTTAACTGGGATCCACCGCGCGGTCGTAATCTCGCGATAACGGGTTTTCTCATCGCCTCGCTCGGGGCGCACGCGGCCTGTTTTTATCTTTTTCAGATTGTTTATCCGCCGACCGTCTCGCTCACGCCCGCACCGCAGCGCGTGAATTTGATCAGCGCCAATTCCGAAGAAGGGACCACGCTTCTGCGCTGGGTCGATGCGGAAGATCCCGCGCTCGCGTCCACGACCAGGCGGCCTCCCGGAGCGAAGCTTCATCTCTTCGGCAATGCGCAGCACGTTCCTTCTTACTTTGCGAGTGAGCCGAATTTGAAGGAGGCGCCGTCGTTGACTGTCGATCTTCGTGTCCCCAGCGCACAGTCCCCTGGGCCGGTCCCGGCACCGCGCCGAGCGCGAGCGAAACCGATCGAAGCGGCTCCAACCAAAGTGACTTTTTCCAATGAGCTGGATCGAATCCGCCAGCCGAAGTTTGTGACAGCAAATTTTAAGGCGTCCGCCCACGAGCCGCCGCAAAATGCGCAGTTTCGGATTGCGGTCGATGAACAGGGCGCGGTCCGTTACTGCTTCATTTTGAGTTCCTCCGGCGACGCCGCTTTGGACGAGCAGGCGAGAGAACGTCTCATGCTCGGCCGTTTTCCTGCAAGGCTTGTCCTGAGGGAAGCCGAAGGATCGACATCCAATGGCAACTCGCTGGTTTGGGGGATGGCGAGGATCGAATGGGGCAACGACGTCGCTGCGGCGAATGCAAAACCGACACCGGG
>QHOI01000055.1 GCA_003218705.1 Verrucomicrobiota bacterium
CGATCAGTGTAATGACGGCCGACGCCCGTGACGAGCGCGCGGCGGAACATGCGATCAGTGAAATCGCGCTTGAAGCGTATCGTTACTTTGAGCTGCGCAGCAAAAGTCCCCATTAGCGATTTGCGCAATCGGATCGATTCGGTCACGTTTGTTTTGAAACAAACGACAAAAAAATGAAGGCATTAACACTTACGAGTTTGGTGTGGATAGCTTTAGCAGCGACCGGTTTTGCACGGATCGGTGAGGACGAGAAACAGATTGAGGCCACGTACGGCAAACCGGGCAAGGACTTGGGCACTCATGGAAATGTGCATGAACTGGGTTACATGTCGGACGGATATATGATTTTGGTCGATTTCGTGAATGGAATAAGTAAGCGGGAAGGTTTTGCAAATCCGGACACGTCACCGCTTTCACCCCAGAGTGTTGAAGAGATATTGCGCAGGAGCGCGCCGGAAGGAACAAGCTGGAAAGAAGCGCCGGCCAGCGGAGACGACAAATCATGGACCCGCAGCGATAGCAAGGTGATCGCAATCTTCCCTGCGCTAAGAAAATTTGTTTTTGTCCAGGACGTGACCTTCGTGCAGCCGAAGCAGTAAAGGAAGATTAAGAAGCAGAGGAAATCTATTCGAGGCGTTGGAGCGAAGGGATGCCGTAGCTTTCCTGCAGATTGGGGGCTTCAGCATCAATGCTCTTGGCGTCGAGTTCGATTTGTTTGGGATCTTCTTCGGTTTCGATTTTAATGAAGCCGCCTTCAATCGGTTGTTTCACGGCAGCGGCGAGATCATTGAGCGATTTTATTTCCTGGCCGTTGACCTTGAGCACGGTCAGATAAGAAAACTCGTCATATCCGATGGTGTTGTTGGCCGGAAGCACCTGACTCAAAATCACGATGCGGCGATGTTCGCCCGGAAAAAGCTCCGATTGAAAGCGGTCGAGATAAACGAAACGCGGGGGCGCTTCCCGCTGCCAGTTCGGTCCCCATTCCTTAAGATACTGGCGGGATAGTTCCTGAAAAATGAGACCACCGAGCACGAGATACTTCGGCGCTTCATCGAGTGCATACGGCGGGCTGACGTAATCTTTTGCGTCGCGATGTTCGAGCGTGACCTTCAACTCCATCGGCTTTCCTTCACGCTGAATTTGAAACGGCAGGACGTCGCCCGCGTAGGAATGCGCGCTGATCAAATTCGTAAAATCAATCTTCCCGTAAAGTGGATCCACATAGTTGCCGTTCTGGTCGATCTCGTGATTGCCGACCGATAACACAATATCGCCGACCTGCATGCCGGCTTTCATCGCGGGCAGGTTTGGCTCGACGTTGGTGATATAAACGCCCCCGGGTTTACCGGTTTGTCCGGCGTATTTGCGCAACTGTGGATCGCGCGTTGGAAAAAATGAAAAACCGACTCCAGGAAATCCTTGATAATGCTCGCCCTCGGCTTCCTTCAAAAAATGGGTGATGATCGGCGCCGGAATAGCGTCGATGAGCTGCGAGCGCGGATCGTAGCGCAAGAGCAAGCCGGCAAGCTTGTTGTTTTTGACGAGCGGAATCGTGTAACTGTTTTCGCGATACTGCATCGGAATGCTAATGCGGTAGGTAAGAAACTGGCCGACATCGACCGGGTATTTTGTCATCTGGATGGTCGTAACCAATCCTTCGGTCGCGACCAGGGCACCGGTTGGTTCCAGTTGCCAGGCGGCGAGCCGGTCGCCGACCACGGTATCTCCGGCGATGTCGAGCGGCGCGATGCCATCAAGGAAATTTTTCTCGCTCGGCTGGAGAAGGGCGAGGTTCGCTTCGTAATCGATCACTTCAACGTTGGCAGCGGTCTTTTCGCCCGATTCCGCGCGTTCAAGCTCAACGTAATTCTGGTTCGTCACCAAATCCGCGGTCACGAGGACTCGTCCTTTTGAGAGAACTGCGCCGAGCGCGCGCTTCGAGACGGGCGCTTTCTTTTGCCATGGTCGAAAATAATCATAGGGCTGGCCAGTCACGTTCACGCGCACGAGCGAAAGCGCCTTTTGTTTGACGTCCTTGTTCGGCGGCGTCGAGGCCGCTTCTTTTTTCACAGCGGCACCGGCGGTGACGACCAAGGCGAAAACAACACTGATGAATAAGCTTCGCATTTTAAATCTTCGTCTGGAGATCGGGCGCCTTCGCGGTGGGCTGCTCCTGGAGATTTTGCTCGCGGACGACGTTGTAACGCATCTTGATTCGTTCCCGCGCGCCCTCAACTTGTTTCGGATCGAGCACCAGTGGCGGACCGTCCCCAATCAGATCGATCACCAATCGGTCGGCTGGCTCGGCCAAGGTCTGACTTAACTCGTCCATGGTGTGAATCTTTTTCCCGTTGATCGAATCGATAATTCCGCCGCGATAAGGCGCGAGATAAGTGTTGATCGGGTCCGGCAAAATATTCGTCAGCACAATCACGTCCGGATGCTCGCGATAGATTTGATCGATCACGTAGAAATCGAAGAAATGGCGGAGACGCAGATCAGTCGGCTGATACGCTTCGAGCAAGTCAAGCGACAGCGGCTGAAAAAGCAGTCCGCCGTAAAGAACATAACGTGGCCGGACGTCGTATTTGTGGCTCTGCATTAAGTACGGCGGCACGGTGTCGAGCTGAACACTTCCGCTAGTCGATTGTTTGTCGCGCCAGATGTCGAACTTCACATTGTCGCGCTTGAATTTGCGTTCGACCACCTCGGGCATCTCCACTCGCTCGCCTTCCAGCTCCACATTTCCGTCGCTCGCGATCGGATGATTGTCGATGGAGAGCAAAACGTCACCCGGCTGAAGAATTTTCGCGCACGGTCCGGCCGCGACGACCGTCTCGACTAATACGCCGCGATCGTCGTCCTTCAGTCCAAGAAATTTCCGCTGGGCCGGGTTTTGTAATTTCCCGTAAGTAATTCCAAGATCGACATACCCATCGTAACGGCCATCGCTCACGTCCTTGAGGAAGCGGTTAATCACCGGCGTCGGCACCATGTAAGCAACGCCTTGCGCGACGTCGCCGCTGTAACCTTGAAATGCGACGCCGACGACCTTTGCATTTTGCATCACGGGACCGCCGCTGTTACCGGGATTAATTTGGGCGCTGATTTGAATGGCGAGGTGCTGATCAATCGATGAGTGGGTGTAAAGTTGGAAATCGATCCGCGAAACAATGCCGGTAGTCACCGACATGCGTTCGCCGCCGATTGGATAACCGTAGGCCGAAACGGTCGATTCGAGCTCGGGAATACCGCCGAACTTGAGCGCCAACATGTTCTTGTAGAAATTCGGTGAATCGACCGTGATCAGCGCCAAGTCGCAATCGTGCGCCACGAAAAGCACTTTCGCCGGATATTTGTTCGGGTCGCCGTCGCGCTCGACCGTGAGATAGCGACTGTTGCTGACCACGTGTGCGTTCGTCATGATGCGGTTGCCCTCGATCACGAACCCGGCGCCGACCCCACGCCCGAGCATGCCGGCATTCCAAGGCGCGCGATAATCCGGCGCAACTTCGGTGGCGGTGATGCGCACCAAACTTTTTTGAATCGGGCCATTTGGCCGCGGGGGCGCCACCGGGACCGGAACGGCGACGACATTTTGTGCGGGCGTGCTTGCCCGTCCCCCGGGTGGAACGTCACGAGGTCTTGGCTCAATTGGAGAGTCTGAAAGTGGCGCTCCGTTCGGTTGCTGCCCGTTCTGTGGCGGCGTCGGCGGCTGCTGCCCGTACGATGTCGATGTGACGAGCAATGCTACTGCGATCAAAATGGGAACACCCTTCATGCCGGAAAGTCTGGAAGATGAAACGAAGTGATTGAAAAGCAACCGCTCAAATTCCTGCGCGATCAAGCAGCGATTTCAAAACTTTCTCGGCTTCGAAGATTTCACGCGCGATTTGTCGGGCCGCGCCGGAGTGTTTCGGATAATCGGCATTAATTTTTTTTACGGCATCGGCGATCTCGCCTAAGGAGCGAAATGCGAGAAGACCGGCATCGCCGCCGTAATTTTTCGTGAATCCGGTTTCCTGGGTGATGACCGGGCGTCCCGCGGCGAGGTAACAGGCGCTCCGATCGCTGAACCAGCCGGTGTTGAGCCTGACGTACTGATCTTTCGCGGCTGTAAACTCGCCTTTCGATTGCTGGATGTAATCACGGTAATGCCAATAATCGATGCTCATCTGCAACGGTGAGACCAAACGCCAGCCGTTGCGTTCGAATTTTTCGCGCGCGCATAGGTCTTGAATGTTGGTCGCAAGTTCGAACGTCTCTCCGGCCTTTTTCGGCGCGGCCGCGAAACGCAAGAATTCGCGCGACTTGCTCCAGAGATATTTTCGACCCCGCCAGGTGATGTCTTTCAACCCGCTGGTCGACCAATTCGCGATCGAAGTGAAAGCTGCCGCCCGTTTGGGGACCCGATTCGTTTTCCAAAGGTGGGTCACAATTGGCTGTCGCGTCGCGTGCCATTTAAATCCGTGCCTTGGGACAGGGAACTTTTTCGTGCCGACATTTTCGCCGAACGTGAAGAGCGCGTGATGACGGCTGAGATAGTCGATCGTCGATTTTACGCCCTGGTCGATCTTGATTTGCTCAACCCCAGGATCGCTCTCGACATAAATAATGCGGTCGCTCTTCAACAGATCGTCATTGAACTCCTGCGTCCCGCAAATGTTCAGGATCGCGTCGGCGTCCCGATAAAGCTGGCGAATTTTTTTTAACGGAAGGCCGGCCGTCGGATTATTCTTGAAGTATCGGGCGCAAAAAGCCCAGCGATTCTTGAAATCGAATTCGCCCGCCAAACGATCCAGGACTTTCGCGGCGTAATCGAACTCGTTGTTAACTTCGAAGGTTTCCGGGTTGTAGGGAAGCCGCGCTGAATCTTCGACATAATAAACGTCGTGCCCAAGCCGTTGCAGTCCGACAAGATAATGGACGTGCTGCCAAATCACGCCGGCAATCGGCATCGAGCCCATGAAGCCCATCACCACGATGCGCTTGCGTTTCAAAATGTTTTGACAACAGCAGCCGGATTCCCCGCTACAATCGTGTTCGCTGGAATGCTTTTCGTTACCACCGCGCCAGCCGCGACGATGGAGTTGTCGCCAATGGCCACGCCCTTCAGAATCACCGCGTTCATTCCAATCCAGACGTTGTTGCCGATCTTAACTGGCGCCGTTTTCAATTTTGGCCGCGGCGGCCGATCTTTGAAATAGGGGGCGAGCGCCTGCGCATCGATCAATCGCTGGGCGGGTTCGAGCGGATGAAAATCCGAGTCAGCCATTCCGACGCCCCACGAAACCAGGCAGTATGATCCGATCTCGATCTTCTCTTCGGCCATGATGAGCGCGCCATTGAGGAGTGTGAAATCGCCGATGATGCAGCGGCCGTTTTCGCCGATTGCAAACGAGCAGCCGGCGTAACAGGAAACGTGTTTGCCAATCACAACCGCGCCGGGCTTTTTGCTAACCATTTTGCGAAAGATCTGGGCGCTTTCGCAGTAAAACCCTTCACCGAATTCGACGTTCGCCGGAATCGGGTGCGGCCACCAATCCTCCTCCACATGTCGATCTTGTTTGACGTTGCTCACGTTGGAAATTTTCCGGAAGCGAACAGTCTCGCGTAAACGCCGCCGCGCGCGAGCAATTCTGCTCCGCGTCCTTGCTCGACGATGCGCCCGCGCTCGAGCACGACGATGCGATCAACGTCGTGAATGGTAGCGAGCCGATGCGTCGCGATCAAAGTTGTCCGGCCGCGCATTAAATCTTTAATCGTTTCCATGATGGCCGCCTCCGTCGTGGGATCGAGAGCCGACGTTGGTTCATCAAGGAGAAGCACGGGCGCATTTTTTAAAAACGCGCGCGCGATCCCGATCCGCTGGCGCTGGCCGACGCTCAACTGCCCGCCGCGTTCGCCCACGGTGTTGCCGTAGCCGTTTGGCAATTGGCAAATGAATTCATCGGCTTGCGCGCGCTTGGCCGCATCAATGATTTCGTCGTCGCGCGCATCGGGCCGGCCGTAGGCAATGTTTTCCCGAATCGTCGTCGAAAAAAGCAACGTGTCCTGGAGGACGATCCCGATTTGCGCGCGCAGAGATTTCTTTTTGATCTCGCGGACGTTGCGGCCGTCGAGCGCGACCGAGCCGAAAGTCGGATCGTAAAAACGCGGGACCAAACTCAAAAGCGTGCTTTTCCCAGCGCCAGTGCCGCCGACGATTGCGATCATTTGATTCGGCTCGATTCGAAGATCGACATCATGCAGCACTAGTCGACCTTGTCCGCCACCGGGCGGACTCGCGGTAGCGAGCGCGTAACCGAACGACACGTTTTGAAATCCGATCGCACCTTTGGCGGATTCGATCGCGACGGCGTTTGGTGAATCAGCCACGTCGTCTTCGCGATCGAGCACTTCGAAGCAGCGTCTCGCGCCGGCAGTCGCGCCTTCCATCGCCCAGGCGGTATAGGTGATCGATTCGAGGGGTTGATAGAGCATTAAGAGATAGGCGCTGAAAATGAGCAGTGTTCCAAGCGTGAGCGTGCCGGCGAGGACGTGCAATGTTCCGACGTAATACATCGCCGCGGTGCCAAGCACCATCAGAGTGCTGATCACGAGCGCGCTGTTTACGTTGGTGAGGGTGAGCCGCAAATTCGCCTGCAAACTTTGTTGCGCTTGCTGATGGAATTGCATGACCTCGTATTGTTCCCGTCCGAACGCGTGCACCATTCGAATGGAACTGAGCCCCTCCTGGGCTTGTGCGAGCACCGCGCTTTCCTGTTCCTGGATAAATGTTGATTCACGGCGGATGCGATGCGCGAAAAAATAAATCGCCAGAATGATGAGCGGCACGATGCCTAACGAGAGCAACGTCAGTTGCCAATCCAGCTGCACCATAATCGCGAACGTGCCGATTAATGTGACGACCGATCCGAAAATGCCGGTGAAGCCTTTGTTGTAAATCGTCTGGATCGATTGCGAATCGTAGGCAACTCGGAAGCTCAAATCGCTCGACCGCCGGACATCGTGATACTTGAGCGAGAGCGATTGCAAATAAGCGTAAAGATCGGTGCGAAGTTTGAGCAGCGCCTGAAGACCGACTTTCACCAGAATGTAATTGGTCGCCCAATTAATTAATCCCCAGAAAAACTGGATCGCAACGAGCGCGAGGCAGAGCAGGGGAAGCCAGGTGTGCCAGTCGCCCCGCGGTGTCGGATTCGGTCTCAGAAAATCATCGACGATGATTTTGAACGGCCACGGTTTGAGCAAATTCAGTCCGATGCCGATGAGCGACAGCAGCAATCCCACAACCGTTTGCGGGAGAAACGGTCGGTAGTAACGAAGGACGCGCCGGTAGATCGACATATCGATTTTAGATTGCGGATTTTGGATTTTGGATTGAACTAGTCGCGCGTTCGCCAGCGTAATCGCAAATCGAAAATCCAAAATCTAAAATTCAAAGGTGCATCAACTGGTTCAAGTCTGGTTCGAATGGGTCCTGACCGGGGGCTACCTCGGGATCATTGTTTTAATGGCGATGGGGAGCACGCCGTTGCCGGTGCCGGCTGAGGTGGTGGTGCCACCGGCCGCATTTCTGGCCGCGCAAGGCCGTTTGAGCCTCGCCGGTGTAATCCTGGCCAGCACGCTCGGCGCGTATCTCGGCGCGGCATTGATGTATTGGCTTTCACTTTGGCTCGGACGTCCATTAGTCGTGCGTTTTGGGCGGTTCATTCTATTTCCGCCAAAAAAATTGGCGGAAGCGGAGCACTGGCTCGCCCGCTACGAAGCTGGAGGCGTCTTTTTCGCGCGACTTTTGCCCGGCGTCCGTCACTTGATCTCCATTCCGGCCGGCATTGTCCGGATGAGCTTCGTGGTTTTCAGCGTTTGGACGATCATCGGGTCAGCGATTTCGTGTTCGATCCTCGCTTATTTGGGTATTCGCGCTCAGCGTGTTGCGCCCGATCTTCTTAAGGATCCGGAGGCGCTCATCCAATTCGTGCGCGGGCAATCGAAGTGGCTGCTTTTGATAGTTCTGGCATTTGCAGCGCTTTACATCGTGTCCATGCGACTTTCCAAACGGAAGTCTCACTGACACTTTACAGCTACAAAATTAATCAAACCGCGGTGATGCCGGCGGGCGAAGTTAGATTGAACAAAGGCACTGAAGCTGCTGTCAAAAGGAGACAAAGCAATGAAGAAAAACAGCCAAATCCTAAAGCAGCGTGCGAAACTTTCCCTTGGCGATCTCGTCCTGGCAGTCAGTTCCTGCACGAAGAACACAAAAGAAACGGTCGCGACCGTGGCTGACCTGTTGGGCAGCGGAAAAGTGCGCGTCCAGAGCGACGGCAAATTCCTGCGCGCCAAGGTTTGCTAAGCTAATTCCGACTTTCGAAAGTCGCTCCGGTGGTTTATCCGCCGGAGCGATTTTCTTTTGCGCCACAAAACACTTTCGCGTTTGGCGCGTCATTCTATCTTGCGTCGTGATCGATCGTTATTCGCGGCCGCAAATGCGCGATGTCTGGGCCGACCAGTGCAAATTCCAGATTTGGCTTGAGATCGAATTGCTCGCCTGCGAAGCGATGGCCGAGCTCGGCCAGATCCCGAAACAAGACGCGGCAGAAATCCGGAAACGGGCGCGTTTTTCGATTCCGGAGATTCTCGAGATCGAGAAGCGGACAAACCACGATGTCATTGCCTTTCTTGAAAATGTCGCCACTTCCGTTGGCCCGGCTGCGCGTTGGATTCATCAAGGGCTGACCTCGTCCGACATTCTCGACACGACCTTGTCCGTTCAACTCACTGAATCGACCAAAATCCTGGCGGGCGATTTGAAGCAATTGCGCAGCGTGATTGCCGCGCAGGCGCGCCGTTACAAAATGACGCCGATGATCGGGCGCAGTCACGGCGTGCATGCCGAACCGATCACGTTTGGATTAAAGCTCGCGCTCATGTTCGACGAATTCGGCCGGGCGGAGGAGCGACTGGCGCAAACACTCGAACGCATTCGCGTCGGCAAAATCAGTGGCGCAGTCGGTACCCATGCACATGTCGATCCAAAAGTTGAGCGCGCGGTCTGCGAAAAATTGGGATTGAAGCCAGCCACTCTGTCGACGCAGATCGTGCAACGCGACCGGCACGCCGAATTTATGACCGCGCTCGCGGTGATCGCTTCCAGCATCGATCGCTGGGCAACGGAGTTTCGTCATCTGCAACGAACCGAAGTCCTCGAAGTTGAAGAATATTTTGGCGAAGAGCAAAAAGGAAGTTCGGCCATGCCGCACAAACGCAATCCGATCACGAGTGAGCGATTAAGCGGACTGGCGCGTGTGATCCGCGGCAATTCAGTCGTGGCTTTGGAAAACGTCGCTCTTTGGCACGAGCGCGACATCAGCCATTCGAGCGCGGAGCGAATCATTTTGCCGGACTCCTGTATTTTGCTCGATTTCATGCTCTTTGAACTGCGCAACCTGGTGGAACGGCTCCAAGTTTATCCCGAGCGGATGCGACAAAATCTGGACGTGACGAAGGGGCTTTACAACAGCCAATCGATTTTACTCGCGCTTACCCGCGCCGGTCTGGAACGCAAAATCGCTTATGAAGCCGTGCAGCGGGCAGCGATGAAAACGTGGAAAGGCGAGGGGACTTTCACGAAGAACGTAAAAGCCGAACCGGAAATTGTAGCAAAACTTTCCGCGGAGGAGATCGATCGACTATCCTCTCTCGATCTTCACTTCCAACATGTCGATGAAACATTCAAAGCGCTCGGCTTGGAGTAGATCGACAACGTCGAAGATCGGTATCTTGGCAGTCGCCGCGTTTTCCTGCCTCCTCCTCTGTCAATGCGCGAAGCCCTCCGATCAAAAAGCAGACGAGCTTTACATAAGAGATAGCGAGCGGCAGTGGGCCGAATCAGTGGCAAGTGGCGACGCAAGCGTGGTGGAACGAATTCTGGCCAACGATTTTATTGGCGTCGATCCGCACGGCCAGCTTTATGACAAAACCAAGATGATTTCCGACACGCGCGAGGGCGCAAAGTTTTTCGCCTCTAACCGTCTTAACGAAGTGAAAATCAGATTTTATGGGGATACGGCCGTCGCTCAGGGGAGCGAATCGTGGGAGCGCCGCACGGGCGAGCGTGGGCGTTTCGTCTGGACCGATACCTGGCTTCGCCGCGACGGCCGCTGGGAAATTGTTGCTGCTGAGGATCTCACCGTCCCGGAACCACGAGCTGGTGTCCCGCAACAATAGCAAGCGAATCCGATTATTTGGTCGGGCTGAGGAGTAATTCGGCAATGCGCCCCGAGTCGTCGAGTTTCAGAACGCGCAAGTCGAACCTGGCTGCGGTCTGTTCCGGCGCTTTTGGATTGAGCGTCACGCGCACCACGTTGGTGCTCCAATTCAAAATCAACTGCGCGACCTGAAAACCGGGCGTCAGCTCAACCGCGTTTAATTCGAGATGAGCTCGCAATTCCATCGTCATTGGTGTTGTGCCGGCTGGCGTGAGTTGAACACGCGCCCGTGTTTCGTTGGGAATCAGAGCGACACCGCCAATTTCAAAGGCGGTCCGCATTTGCGCCGGTTGAAAAGGCCTTGAAGTTGGAGCTACTCGCATCGTAGAAATACGGCCTTGGCCGCTCAATTTTGTCGGGCCAAGTTGAAATCCCAGCTCGGTTGGAATGGCGGCACGCGCCGACGCCGATTGCAGCCGAAGTGACGCCGTCAGCGACGCTGGGCGCGCACGAATTGCGCCCATCTGAAGCTCCGACGTGAGTTGCATCGATACCACTTCCAGAAAAAGACCGAGCACGGCGGCATTCCCATCAGCGGGTGCGACTCGGATCGTCGGGACAGTCGTCGGAGCGTGCTCTTCGATGTGAGATTCAACCGGAGCAAGGGTAGCGGGCGGAACTGCGCGACCTTGCCGCTCCGTTGTGATTTCTTTTTCCGGCAGCGGCGGCGGCATGGGTGCGGGTTCGCTGATTGCCGGCGCGCGTGGTCTCTCCTCGATTTGTCTTTCGAATACGTGC
Organism: Verrucomicrobiota bacterium; assembly: GCA_003218705.1. Taxonomy (GTDB): domain Bacteria; phylum Verrucomicrobiota; class Verrucomicrobiia; order Chthoniobacterales; family UBA10450; genus AV40. The sequence continues at coordinate 11,016 of QHOI01000055.1, forward strand.
TTGGTGTTGAGCGTTCGATGGACAAGATCGACAAATGCGTCCGAAAGAAACGGCTTTTCAATTTTCGCCACAACGTTCGGCAGACGCGCCGCCGCCGCATTCATTTCCGGAATATGCCCGGACATCATCAACACCGGCACGCGCGCGGTTGTCTCATTTCCCAAAAGTCTTTCACAAAGTTCGTCGCCGTTAAAATCGGGCAGGCTGTAATCGAGCAGAACCAGGTCGGGAACGATGCGTTCGATTTCGCGCAATCCTTCGCTCGCGCTCAATGCCGTCGTGATCTGCAATTGCGGATCCGCGGTCGCGAGAATGTCTTCCACGAAAATTAAGAGCATCTCGGTGTCGTCAATGACCACAATTCTCTTTCCAGGGCGCGGTGGAGTTGTCGATGCTCGGAGCGGTTCGGAAATCTCCGGGGCGACTTCGCCTAATGTCT
>QHOI01000020.1 GCA_003218705.1 Verrucomicrobiota bacterium
AATAATAATAAATCATCGAGCCGTAGTCGTAGCCGTGCAGGCCGCTGCCGCGCTCTTTGAAGACCGCGCTCCAAAGGAACACGGTGCCGGCGAGCGGGATCAATCCGAAGGCCGCGCGCAGAAAATAATTCCAGCGATAGACGAACGTGTTCTGGAGCCCGATGTTGAAGACGGAAACGTACTTGTCGATCCTGCTCGCGCTCATGCTGTAATCGCCATCGTAGTCACAAAGAGGATCCGCCAAAGGGCGCTAAATTGCGGAAGAATATTACCTGCTCCTTTATTTAGCGCTCTTTCGCGTGTTTGGCGGATAATTTTCGGACCTGCGCTAATTCAACGGCCAGGTTGATCGCCGCGATCATGCTGTCGGCGCGCGCGATGCCTTTGCCGGCGATTTCAAACGCAGTTCCATGATCGGGGCTCGTGCGTGGAAACGGTAAACCGAGCGTCACGTTCACGCCGTTATGAAACGCGTGCAGTTTCAACGGGATCAATCCTTGATCGTGATACATGCAAAGCACGGCGTCGAATTCGCCTTCGGCCGCGCGATGAAAAACCGTGTCGGGGGAGTGAGGGCCGCTGAAGGCGGCCCGTTGAGGGTTGGTCCGAGGCGGACTGGCTTTTGTTGAGGGTTGAGAGTTCAATTCGGCAACAGCTGGAGCGATGATTTCGATTTCTTCGCGGCCGATCTTTCCGGACTCGCCGGCGTGCGGATTTAATCCGGCGACGGCGATGCGTGCTGATGTTTTGCGTTCGTCCGCCGGCGAACTTGACCGCTTTAAGCGGTCAAGTTTTGGACTCCGCTTATGAATGAAGTCGGCGAGTAATAGGCCGACGCGCACGATCTCACTCCGCTTGAGCGCCCCCGAGACTTCGCTCAGCGGAATGTGCGCGGTCACGAGCGCGACCGTAATTTTTCCGCCGGTCAAACACATCGCGAAGTTTTTCACGGCGCAGCGCTCGGCGAAAAATTCGGTCTGGCCGGGAAACTTGAACCCCGCTTCGTACATCCGCGCTTTGTGAACCGGTCCGGTCACGATCGCGAGCAATCCGCCGCGCCGCGCGCGGGTGACTGCTTCTTCAAGCGCGGCCGCGGCCGCGCGCGCAGTTTTAAACGTCGGCGCACCTGGCTTGCAACCAGGCTGCCGGCCGATGACGACGTATTCAACTGAATCGGGAACGCGTCCCGATTTCAAGGCCAGATCGACAATCTCCGGTCCGATGCCGGCGCAATCACCCAGTGTGATGCCGATGCGCGGTTTTGTCGTGCCCATGCTCTTGATCGTAATCGAACCTGCTCAATCGAGCACGAGCACGATCAGGAGCAAGAAGAGAGAAGACTAAGCAGAAGAGGAAGAGTTGCTGTCGATCAACAACTCAGAAAGTTTTGATGTAAGCCTTTGACCTCAGACTGGCGAGCCACTTTTCCTGTAGCTTTTGCGCTTCCTGCTGGATCAATTTCTTTTCGATCTCGACGCGCGCATCGGCCAGTTTTTTGGTGTCACCGCCGTGTTTCTCTTCGACTTTGAGAATGTAGTAGTTGCCGCTGAACTCGACGATGTTGCTGATTTTGCCGGGCGCGAGGCTGAAGGCGACTTTTTCGAGCGGTCCGGCCAGCGTCTTGCGCTCGATCCAGCCCCAGTCACCGCCATGTTCGCGGGTGCTGTCTTCGGAATAAAGCTGCGCCATGCGTTCGAACTCGGCACCGTTGACGAGCTTGCCGAAAATCTCATCGGCCATCGCCTTCTGCGCGGCGGCGTTGCCCTCGCTAGCGTGACTTGGAATCATGATCAGACGCAGCTTGACTTGCTCCTTGCTGGTGAATTCGTCTCGATGTGCCTTGTAATATTCGTCCACTTTTGCGGGCGAAGCGATCGTGTTGAGCTTGACGTTCTTACTCCGCATCGCCTGGACGATCATTTTCTCGGTCTCCATCTTTTTGAACTCGCCCATTGTGAAATTCTGGGCCTCGAGCGTTTTGATGAAGGTGTTCCGATCCCCGCCGAAATCGGTGCGAATAATATCGTGCATCCGGTCCTCCACGAAATGGTCCGGAATCTGGTAGTTTTCTTTTTTGAACGCCTGAATAATGAGTTGGCGATCGATCAAATCCTGAAGTGCGGCCTGGCGCACTTCCTTCACCTTTTTGATGAGCTCATCGCCATTGAATTGGGCGCGCAATAATTTTTCTCGCGGCGCGACGAGACCGCGGACCTGAGAAAAAGTAATCACGTCGCCATTCACGACCGCCGCGACGCCATCGACGACTTCCGGGTCCCCCGCGGCATAAGCGGCGCGACAAATCGGCGAAAAATTCAGCAGGCAGGCTGAGATCAGCGCGATAAGAATTGGCCGCATCATGTAAATTTTTTCGTTAACTCCAAAACTTCCCCGAGATGCGTTGCTTTCGCAACTAAACGGGGGAATTTGCCGTCGACAAGTATAAATTCGCCCCGCCGGGTCAGCATCAACTTTCGCTCGCGCACTTCCACGCGACTGATACCGGCTTTGGCGGCGGCGAGCTTGATTTCGGCGAGGAGAAACAGATTGTCAACCGCTTCCGGGAACTTCCCGAAGCGGTCGCGCCATTCGCGCTGAACGCGGTCGAACTGATCGCGGGTGCTGGTCTCGGCGATCTCGCGGTAAGCTTTGATCCGCAATCCAGTGTCGCTGACGTAATTGGCCGGAACGAACGCCGGAATGCGCCGTTCGGGACCGAGTTGGGCGAATTCGGCTTCATTGGTGGCCACAAAATCAATTCGAAGATCGACCTCGAGCCGTGGCTGAAATTTTCGCCCTTTTAGTTGTGCGACCGCTTGCTTGAGCAACTGGCAATAAAGATCGAAACCGATCGCCATGATATGGCCGCTTTGGGCGGTGCCGAGAATGCTGCCGGCCCCGCGAATCTCGAGATCCCGCATGGCAATGCGAAAACCGGCGCCAAGCGAGCTGTATTGCTTGATCGCGTTAATCCGTTTGCGCGCGGCGCCGATCGTCATCATTTCGCGCGGCAAAAGCAAATAGGCGTAAGCCTTGTGTTCGGCGCGACCGACGCGGCCGCGAAGTTGGTAGAGATCCGCCAAGCCGAAACGGTCGGCCCGGTCGATGACGATCGTGTTCGCGTTCGGAATATCGAGACCGCTTTCGATGATGGTAGTGCAAACGAGCACGTCGATTTTTCCCGCAACAAAACGCGCCATCACTTCCTCGAGCTCGTCCGAATGCATTTGCCCGTGTCCAATTTCGACGCGTGCTTGCGGGACAAGATCGACAATTTTTTCCCGGACTCGGTCGATTGTTTGAACCCGGTTGTGCAAAAAATAAACCTGGCCCTGCCGTTCGAGCTCTCGATTGATCGCGTCGCGAATGATCCGCTCGTCGTAACCGCAGACAATCGTTTCCACGGGCAAACGGTTTAGCGGCGGCGTTTCGATGGTCGACATGTCTTTCACGCCGACGAGCGAAAGATAAAGCGTGCGCGGAATCGGCGTGGCCGAAAGCGTCAACACGTCGACCAGCTTGAAGAGTTCCTTGAATTTTTCTTTGTGCAAAACGCCGAAGCGCTGTTCTTCGTCGATCACGACCAGGCCCAGGTCCTTGAATACGACGTCGCCGGAAATGAGGCGATGCGTGCCGATAACGATGTCGACGCCGCCCTGGCGGAGAAGCTCGAGGATTTTGCGCTGCTCACCTTGCGATCGAAACCGGCTGAGCATTTCAATCCGCACCGGATAATCGAGCATGCGTTGGCGAAAAACCTCGAAGTGTTGTTGGGCGAGGACGGTCGTGGGCGCGAGCACCGCGACTTGCCTTCCGTCCATGACTGCTTTGAAAGCGGCGCGAATCGCAACCTCGGTTTTACCGAAGCCGACGTCGCCGCAGATCAACCGGTCCATCGGCCGCGGTTGCTCCATGTCGATCTTCGCGTCGACGATCGCCTTCATCTGGTCGGGCGTTTCGCGAAACGGAAAGGAATGCTCGAACTCGTGTTGCCACTTTGTGTCCGGCCCAAACGCGTGACCGGGAACGATTTCGCGCTCGGCCTGGACCACCAGCATTTTGCCGGCGTAATCGAAAATGGATGAAGCCGCATTCTTTTTGGCGCGCGCCCATTTTGAATCGGCGAGCGAACTGAGCTGCGGTGATCGCTTGCCGACGCCGACATAACGCGAGACGAGATAGGCCTGCTCCAGCGGCACGTAGAGCTTCGCTTCGTTGGCGAATTCGAGCGCGAGCACTTCCTGTTCGCCGTTTGTCGTTGTTGGAATGCGGGTGAGGCCCGCGAACCGAGCCACGCCGTGTTCGAGGTGAACGACGAGATCGTCCTCGTTCAGCTCGCTGAAATCGATTTGGGCACGGTGACGTTCGGCGTGGTAAAGTCGCCGGCGCGCGTGCGGCGCGAAACGGCCGAACAATTCAGCCGCCGACAAAACGACCAGGTCTGCCGGCGGAAAACAAAAGCCGCGCGCGAGCGTGCCGAGAACAAGATCAACATCTTGCAACACATCGGCGCTGATCAATTCACGGAAGCGCTCGATCTCGCCCTCGGTCTGAAAATAAACCACGATCCGCGCTTTATTTTTACGCCACTCGTTCAGTCGCTTGATGAATTGATCGCGCTTCGCTTCCGCGAGGAGAAAATCGCCAACCGCGAACTCGCCGATGTCGCAATCCTGAAACGCGCCGCTGAAATCTTCGGGACCGCTTTCGATCCAGCCCTCGCTGATTTGAACAACTTGAGCGCTTAAAGCGGTCGAGTTTTCCGCAGCTTCATCTGGTTCGACGTCGATCGTTAGATCTTCTTTGCCGATGTAGTCGCGGACAAAAGCGCTTTGGTCGCCCGCGGCCCCGAGCAAGATGTCGATCTTAGGCAGGTCGCGCACGGAAGTTTGGGTATCGATATCGAATTCACGCAGCGATTCGACGTTATCGCCAAAGAACTCGAGCCGCACCGGCAGCGGCGCCTGCCACGAATAAAGATCGACGATGCCACCGCGAACAGCGAATTGGCCGCGCGTCGTGACCTGGGCGACGCGTTCGTAACCGGAGCCGCTCAACTTTTCGAGCAATTGCCCCATGGTTGACGTAGCGCCCCGTTTGATTTTCAAAGTCGCGGCTGAGACAGCGCCGCGTTTCGGCGCCGGTTGCTCGAGACTAGCGCGGGTGGTTACGATCACGTGCGGTCCCGGTTCGCTATCGATTTTCGCTAGGAGCGCCAATCGCTCAGCCGCGATTTCAGGATCGGGCAAAACATTTTCGACCGCGGCGAATTCGGCTTCGGGTAGAAATTGCGTAGCTGGAAGCCAATTCAGGATTGTTTCGTAAAGCGAATCCTGCGCACGCACGCTCGGGCAAACAATCCACACCGTTTTCGGCATCCGCCGCGCAATAACGGCGGCCAGAAAAGCCTGTCCCGGCGCGATGA
>QHOI01000056.1 GCA_003218705.1 Verrucomicrobiota bacterium
TTTATTTCTTCGAGAGTGTTCGCTTCGCTCGTTCTCTGGGTGAGCCTGAGTCACCTCATACTGGCCTATATTTTTATTACGCTGACCGCTCTTTTTTTGATTCATTGGATCAAACAACAGCGGACCATCTTCTTTGTCCTGATGTTGCTCTCCGCAACCGTGGCCACCTTTATCCGCGAAGAAAGCTACACGCTGCCGGTGGCACTCCCGCTCATCTGGTTGATCTCAACGCCGGATCGCGCGCGTTGGCACCAGGTTCTGGCGGCATCGCTGAGTCTCCTTGTCATCTTCGCTTTCCACTATTGGCTCTGGCATTTCTTCATTCCGAACGCGCTTAGCCCGCAGTTCACTTTTTCTGCCGCAACAAAGCTTCTCCGAGCGATGGCGTCCTCCTGGCTACCCGGCGGCTTTACGATGATCGGGGGGGCCGACAAACTGATTGGATTTCTCTGGGTCGGGTTCTTGATTGCGCTGCTGGTGATCTTTCTTGTCACAAGCCGTCCACCAGCACGCCGCCGAGTTCTTGGCGTCTGTTGTTTGGGGGCGCTGCTTTCGCTGCCCGCCATCGGCGTGGCGCGCCCTTTCGGTATCGCCTTGCCAACGCTCGCCTTCATGACGGCAATCCCCATTGCTTTAGCCGAGATTTATCACCGTGCCACATTCCGCGGATGGCAACGCTATGCAGTCCTCGGATTCGCGATGCTCGGTCTTGCCCTCGGCATCGTCGGTGGAGTTCATCGCTCGATCTACGTCGCCGAATCGTTGCGCCAAAATTGTGCTGTGCGAGCCGAACGGGACGGAGAATTTCTTTTCGATATCCTTGACCACCCCGCAACGATCCCGAAAAGCCGACGGGAAGCCGGACTTCTGCGATTGGCGGGATTGGGAATCAAATCTGCCGAGGATGTCAAAAATCTCCGGCGAGACCTGCGCGAGAACCGGTCCCGATTCGAACAAACCGGCAAAGATCGACAAGGTCTTTTCCTCCCAAAGTATGAGTACTTGTCCTTTTGATCAGGAGGAAAATCGTCGGTAAAGTTGATCCCTTGAAGGCCGAATCTCCCATCCTTGTCGCCGAAGCGACACCGCCGCTGACGTCACTTTCGGCGAGCCCTCGAAATCAAAAGCCGACTCTTCGCATTCGGCCAACAAAGGGGTGGGCCGCGCTCAATGTGGGTGAACTGTGGAGGTATCGCGACCTCCTTTGGATCCTGGTGAATCGCGACATCAAGCTGCTCTACAAACAAACCGCGCTCGGGTTTGGTTGGGTCGCGCTGCAACCTCTCATTGGCGCGAACATTCTTGCCCTCATCTTTGGTCGATTCGCGAAACTGCCGAGCGACGGTGCGCCTTACCTCTTGTTCGTGTTCTGTGGGTTGACCGCATGGACCTACTTTTCCAATTCGATGCAACGCGCCAGCAACAGTCTCATCCGCAACTCTCAACTCGTCTCTAAAGTTTACTTTCCTCGAATGTTAATTCCGCTCGCGACCATGTTTGCCGTCCTGGTCGATTTCGCGGTTATGATCGTCATGCTTTTTATCTTTATGGGGTTTTATCGAGTTCCGGCCACTTTGCGGCTGCTAGCAATCCCCGGCTTTCTCCTTTTGATGATGCTCGCTGCCACTGGGGTGGCTCTGTGGTTCTCTGCCGTCAGCGTAAAGTACCGCGACACCTCCTACGCCTTACCTTTCTTTGCCCAGATCTGGATGTATGCGAGTCCAGTCGTCTATCCGACCAGCATGGTGCCGGCGCAATGGCAATCGTTGTTCGCGCTAAATCCGGCGGTCGGTTTCGTGGAAGGTTTTCGATGGGCCGTCCTTGGTCACAGCGCGTTGAACCTGAATATTCTTCTGCTTACGATTGCCATGTCCCTGTTCTTGTTGTTCAGCGGTGCCTTTTTCTTTCGCCGAGTCGAGCGTGGCTTTGCCGACATTATTTAAATTTCCGCCTTAAAAATGTCGGACATCGCCATTTCGGTTGAGCAATTAAGCAAGTCGTTCAAGATCGACCATGAATCGATCGGGCGGCGGGCCTATCGCACGCTGCACGACGATTTGATTGGTTTGCCAAAGCGATTGTTGTCGCGCTTGAGTCGGAACGGCCGGCGGTCTACCTCTGAAATATTTTGGGCGTTAAAGAATATTTCGTTCGACGTTAAACAGGGCGAAGTGGTGGGCATCATCGGACGCAACGGAGCAGGCAAGAGCACGCTGCTGAAGATTCTTAATCGGATTACTGAGCCCACCTCGGGCGGTGCGGACGTTTACGGCCGGGTCGGTGCGCTGCTTGAGGTGGGAACAGGTTTTCATCCAGAATTGACCGGCCGGGAAAACGTCTTTTTGAACGGCGCCATTCTCGGGATGAGCCGCGCGGAAATTCGAAAGAAATTCGATGAGATCGTCGCTTTTGCCGAGATCGAGCAGTTCCTCGACACACCGGTCAAGCGCTATTCAAGCGGCATGTACGTCCGGCTCGCGTTTGCTGTCGCGGCCCATCTCGATCCGGAAATTCTTCTGGTCGACGAAGTGCTAGCCGTCGGTGACGCCGAGTTTCAAAAAAAATGTCTCGGTAAAATGGACGACGTGGTGACGAAAGAGGGCCGCACCATCATGTTCGTTAGCCATAACATCGACGCGATATGCCATCTTTGCTCTCGATGCATTTTGCTCCGGCATGGCGAGATCGAGCTATCGGGAAACACCGCCGAAGTTGTCGCTGCTTATCTAGGCGCAGGTCAACAACAACCGCCCGTGGTCTACTTTAAGGCGGCGGGTAGCGAAGCAAGTTTTCAGGTCGCCGGGTTGCACGGGCCAGAAGGTGAGCCCTCGACTTCATTCAGTGCCAATGCGCCCGTGCTCATGAAATGTTCGTTCACCCTCCAACGGAGTATTCCGGGACTCCAGGTCTCGTTTTCGGTGTTTAACTTCAAAGGCGAAGAAGTTTTTTATTCGACTAATTCCATGGCCGAGCCTGCCATCTCGGTGGAATCGGCCGGAACCCATCATGTCTCGGCGATGATTCCAGCGCGTTTGTTATTGCCGGGCCGCTATTTTATCAATCTCGCCCTCCACATACCCAATGTGCATCTCTACGATCGCCGTGACCAAGCGCTCGGTTTTCAAATTGTAGGCATGCCTGGTGGGTATCAGGGCTTTCCGACTGAGGAACTCGGCCAAGTTTATGCGGATGTTAAATGGGAGAAAACGGCGGAAACTCGAACGCAAGTTTCGCAATGAAAAAAGTCGATGCGTTATTTTTGCACTTATTTCGACCATCATTATTCAGCGCGAGGGCTGGCACTTTACCAGTCGCTCAAAAGACACTGCCCTGAATTCAAGCTCTGGATTTTATGCCTGGATGAGCCGAGCCATTCAGAGTTGACCAGGTTGAACCTGCCGGAAGTCAGCTTGCTCACGTTGGATGAGCTCGAAAGAGGTGATCCGGCATTGCTCGGAGCGAAGGAGAACCGATCACGCATCGAATATTACTTCACCTGCACGCCTTCATTGCCGCTGTTCATTCTGCGCGCCGATCCCAAGGTCGATCTGATCACGTATCTCGATGCCGATCTGTTTTTCTTCTCAAGTGTTGAACCGCTCTTTCAAGAAATGGAGGGGAAATCGATCGCTATCATCGCTCATCGATTCACCCCGGCCTTTCGCCATTGCGAATGGAACGGTATTTTCAATGTCGGCTGGGTCAGTTTTAGACGCGACGAGCATGGTCTGGCTTGTCTCCAGTGGTGGAGGGAACGATGTCTCGAGTGGTGTTACGATCGCATTGAAGAGAATAAGTTCGCCGATCAGAAATATCTGGATGACTGGCCGACTCGCTTCCCCAATGTTGTTGTCTTGCAGCACAAGGGCGCGAATCTGGCGCCTTGGAATATCGGGAACTATCGCATTTCCATTCGCGACGGGGTCATTTTAGTAGACGAGCAGCCGTTGATTTTTTTCCATTTTCACGCGTTCCAGCGAGTCGCGGGTTGGATCTACGACACCCAATTGGCAAAGTACCGCGTGATCCCGTCCAAAGTCGTCGTCCAGGAAATTTATGCGCCGTATATTCGCGAAGTGATGTTGCAAGCGGCCCGGCTTGGATATTCCAAGCCGCTTCAGAACAAGAGAAAGAAATCGGATGGCCTGTTTCGAGGTTTTGCCCGCCTCCTGAAACGCCAATACCTGATTGTCGCAAACGGCCGCGTCATCTAGATGCGGACAGAATGGGCGCTCCCAAAATTTCTATTCTTTTGCCGTGTTTAAATGCACGGGCATATCTCGAACCGCGAATCGATTCGCTGATGGCTCAAGTTTACTCCGATTGGGAAGCAATCGTTCTCGACAGCGGTTCCAGCGACGGCAGTTGGGAGTTTTTCAAATCGATTGCGTCCGTCGATCCGCGTTTTCGCCTTTATCAAATTCCTCGAGAAGGAGTTTATGCGGCTCTTAACCGGGGTATGCAGCTCGCGACCGGTCAGCTTCTCCATTTTGCTACCTGCGACGACACCATGTCTCCGGAATTTCTGGCCAGAATGGTGGAAGCACTGGGCCGATGCCCGGATTCTGGCATCGCAGTCTGCGACGTGATGTTGATTAATCAGAATGGTGAGCCGCTTTCGGCGCAGGATTTGACCGGCCATCTGTCGAGAGGAGCGATCAAGCGCCTGCTGGCCCATGGGAAAATTGTCAGTGCTTTCCCGGGAGAAGAGCTGCAGGAAAAAACTAATTACCGGCCCGCGCCGCACGATTGTTTGATGCATTTTTTTGGGCGCAGCGTTTATTTCTCGCTTACGCAGCTCGTCGTTCGCGTATCTCTGGCAAACGCCGCGGGTCTCTTCGAGACCACAGTGGGTTCGGTCGCCGACTTCGGATGGTTGCTTCGTCTGACCAATCTCACCGGAACAGTCCATTTACCGCAAAAGCTGGCCAGGTGGCGGTTTCATGGAGACCAATTAAGTATTCGCCGGGATCTCACCCGTCGGTCTGCGGTCAGGATATTGTGCGAGCGTGCTTTGGCGGAGATATACGAACGCCATCAGGACCGCTTGGCTCGCGAGGACTGTCCGATGCTCCTCTTGATTTGCAGATCGCGACAGGAATCTACTCTGCTTGGGCGTCTTTATTACCGATGTCAGATCGTTCTCCGCCTCTTCGGGATGTTCTTCAAGGAACCTGCCACTATGGTCCGAGCGATTCGCCGTGCCCATTTTCGAGTCGGAAGCCCGGGATGGACGTTACTTGGGACGATTTTGCAGCGCCGGATGCTTGCCCCACAAAAACTCGATACCGTCAGGCGCCCATGAGCGCAGGCCTGCGCTCCGGAACTAGCCGAACTAAAAACTTGTTCCATGGGCGGGATTTCGTAAAATTGTTGCCCCGATATGGAACGTCGCCAAAGGCGACCGATTTGCCATAAGGAATGAACCAAGACCCTGCAAAACTTAGTTTGAGCAATTTTCTCGCGGGCGAAAGCCACGACCCATTGCAAGCCCCGCCAAGTTTCACCGCCTGGATGCAGGCCGGCGCGTGGGCGGTCGAATTGTATGAGCCGGAATTGCTCGCCGGCGCAGATGCCCGCACTACCATCAGATACGACGGCAAGTCGCAACGCGTCATCAATCTTTGCTCCTACAATTATCTCGGTCTGGCCAACCATCCTGATGTCATCGCCGCGGCCCATGAAGCGCTGAATACTCACGGTTTGGGTGCCTGCGGTTCACCCATGCTTTCGGGCATGACCGATCTTCATCGCGAATTGGAGTCGCGAATCGCAAAATTTCTTGACCGTGAAGATGCAATGCTCTTCAACAGCGGTTTTGGCGGAGCTCTCGGCACTATTTCCGGTCTGCTTCGCAAAAGCGACGTCGCGGTCCTCGATAATCGATCGCACCTGAGTCTGCGCGACGGCGCGGTGCTTTCGCGTTGCCGGACTGAGAAGTTTGAACACAACGACGCGGCCTCGCTCGATGCGGCTTTGAGTCACAAGAGCGGCCGCCGCCAGCTTGTCATCATCGAGGGAATTTATTCGATGGACGGCGATTTCGGGAAGTTAAACGAGCTGACCGATGTCGCCGTATCACACGGCGCAAGCGTTTTCATTGACGAAGCGCACTCGGTCCTTGGTTGTGGCAAAAACGGGCGAGGCGCGGCCGAACAATTTGGAGTGGAAGACCGTGTCCCGCTCATCTACGGCACCTTTTCCAAGGCGTTCGGTGCGCTGGGCGGATTTGTCGCCGGATCGAAAGAGACCCTGCAATATCTGCGATTTTATGCGCACCCATATGTTTATTCGTGCGCGTTGCCGCCAGTCGTTATCGCCGGTCTCCTCAAAGCATTGGAGATTGCGATCCGCGACGGAGCTGCATTGAGAAAGGTCCTTTGGGAGAATGCCGATTATTTTCACGAACAACTGCGCGAGCTCGGGATCGACACCGGAGCATCAACCAGCTACGTCATGCCGCTCGTCATTGGCGATCGGGAACGAATGTATCGGCTCGGTCATGAATTGCGACGACGCGGGCTTTGGGTCGCGCCGGTCGACTACCCGGCGGTTCCGCAAAACCGAATTTGTTTCCGGGCCTGCGTGACTGCGAAACATACGCGCGCGGACCTGGACGAAGCGCTCAACATCCTCGCCGATACATTTACTCCGGCAATTCGGGAAACGGCGCGCGTCTCCTGAGCTGACGGGGGAACGGTTGGAGCAATGGACACCGATCTCGAGACCGGCGCCGCGTCGGCCACAGTCGAAAAAACATACAAGGCGCCTGAACTCGAAGGTTGGATCGACATTTACTTTTATCGCAAAGTCGGGTTTCAACTGGCACGGCTGTTCGCGGCATTGGGTCTAACACCGACAACGGTGTCTGCCATTGGCTGCATCTGCGGAGTAACCGCGGGCCACTTTTACTATTACCGCGATTTACGCCTGAACATTTTCGGCATGCTTCTGCACGTCGCCGCGAATGTTTTCGATAATGCCGATGGCCAGCTTGCGCGACTGACCAACCAGACAACCCGAATGGGCAGGTTGATCGATGGTGTGGCCGACCATCTCGTCTGGCTAAGCGTCTATTTTCATTTGGCGTTGCGCTGTGGGTCGGAAGGTTCGCCTCTCGCGATCGCTGTTCTAGCCCTTGCCGCCGGGCTCAGCCATGGTTGCCAGGCCGCGGCCGCTGATTATTGCCGAAGCGGTTACCTCTATTTCGTCAGAGGACGCGCGCGCGCCAATTTGGATTTATCCGCTGAGCTGCGAAGCGAATTCCAGCGTCTGCGTTGGCGCAATCAGCCGTGGCAAAAAGTTCTGCTCGCGTTCTATCTGAATTTTACATCGCAGCAGGAGCTTTTCGCGCCCGGCCTGCAGCGTTTGCATCAGGTGACCGAGCGGGCGTTTTCGGAGGAAATTCCGCTTTGGCTGCGGGATGGATATCGCCAACTTGCCCGGCCATTCCTCGCTTGGTGGAGATTGCTCATGACCAATACGCGCATGCTGCTGCTCTTTCTCCTTTTGTTGATTGGTCGGCCGATTTGGTACTTTTGGATAGAGGTCAGCTTGTTCAATTTTCTCCTCGTCTATCTGCTCGGGCAGCAGGGAAACGCTTTGCGCTCGCTGGTTCAACTCGTCACCGCGCGGCGTGCAGCAGTCTAGGTTCTCAGGCCGTGTCGCAGATCGAAGTTTCACAAGTAACTGACCGCAAAGAGCGGGATCAATTCATCAAGTTTCCGTGGCGGATCTATCGAAATGATCCGGCCTGGGTCCCGCCGCTGATTATCGAGCGCAAAGCATTTCTCGATCGCAAACGCCAGCCGTTTTACCAGCACGGTGACGCCGCGCTCTTCCTCGCTAAGCGAAATGGCGAGATCGTCGGCCGCATCATGGCGAGCGACGATCCAAACTACAACGCGCTCCATCAGTCGAACGTCGGCTGCTTTGGTTTGTTTGAATCGACCGACGATGTCGATGTTGCGGCGGCGTTATTAGATCGCGCTGTCGAATGGTTGCGCCGTCGAGGCCGGAGCGAAATCATGGGGCCAATCGATTATTCGACCAACTACGTTTGCGGACTATTGATCGACGGCTTTGAACATCCGCCAACGGTGCTCACGGCGCACAATCCGCCTTATTACGTCCGATTAATCGCGGCCTGCGGCTTTGAAAAGGTGACGGACTGGTACGCCTGGTGGCTCGATCCCGACAATGCACCGGTTTCGAGATTGCGCCGCCTCGTGAATGCGCGCGCTCGGAAAACCTCGGTGAAAATTCGTCCAATCGATCTTCGTCGCGTCGCTGACGACAGTCAGCGCCTCGCCGCTGTCTTCAATGAAGCTTGGAAGAATAACTGGGGATTTGTGCCGTTCACTGACGCCGAAGCGAAACATATGGCCACGGAAATGCGTCCGATAATCGATCCGCGGATGACATTGATCGCCGAAATCGACAACGCGCCGGTCGCGTTCGTGATTTGTGTGCCCGATATTAACGTCGCGTTGCGGCACTTGAATGGACGACTGACGCGTTTTGGTCTGCCCATTGGATTAATCAAGTTGCTCTACTATCGTCGCAAAATTCGCACAGTGCGTTTCGTTGCGCTCGGCGTTTTGGGAAAGTATCGCCGCGCCGGCATTGCCGAGACGCTTGTTCTGCAAGTAATGGAAGAGGGCGTAAGCCGCGGCTTCAAGGGCGAGCTCAGCATGACGCTCGAAGACAACGTTATGATAAACCGCTTCATCGAAGCGGTCGGCGCAACCAAGTACAAGACCTACAGGATTTATCGTAAGTTGGTCGACTAGCGTGTTTTTTGGCGTAAGATCAACATCCGTGCTGCTTGCGGAATGTCGATTACAACAGTCATCAATTCCCACCACGCCATCACAATTAGAGCCTTTTCCGGCGCTCCAAGTATCAGCGCGATGGCCAACACCCAAATGTAAATATTTCGCCGCCCGCCGATGAGTCGCACGAATCGATCGAACATGCTCGGGGCGGTCATCAGTCGTCCGGCGCCCGAGTAAATGATGGCTTTGGCAATTCCATCCACGCCTTCGCCAGCCAATAATACCGCCAAATAATAAAAAGCGGTTGGCAATCGTCCTGACGAATAAAAATGAAAGGCTAGTGCGATTGGCCACACCACATCGAAGAACGAATCGAGATGATGTTCTATTTTTCCGCCCGCTGTCGTCTCGACTTTAAGGCGTGCCTGTTTGCCGTCGAGCCCGTCAAGGATGCCAACGACTAGTGCCAGCACGATCCCCCAGATCAGATGACCCGTGGCAAAAAAGATTGTCGTTAGGCAAGCCGCGATGGCCCAGGAGATCGTCAACTGGTTAGGGGTGATTGATGTTCTACACAGGTATCTGAGCAGGAACTTTTCGATAGGCGCGTGAATCCACGCCGGAAAGTCGAGCGTGCCCTTTTGCACGGAGTCAAACAGGACTCTTTCGGCCGCTTGCTTGTCCGCGAGGGCGGGGGCGGGAAAACAAAATGGCCGCAGGTTTCGCCGCAGTCCCGGGTCGTACAACGGTTGGTTCGCAACATCCAACGCTTCGGCTGTGTGCTGTTCGAGGCCTTCGAGGAGCGCACTCTCGACGGAACCGTTTCGGGCGACAGCCCATTCACGTTGCAGCAACGCCGCACCGCACAATTTGCCCCGGTTCGTCTCCGGCGCCGAAGAATCAATCAACATCGCGGACGAAGTTTGCGCCAGGAGAGTGCGCAAGAGACGAATATCGAAGACTACGTCGCCTTGAATCAGGAGCAGGCGCGCCGCGGCCTCCGGCCAAAGATCGACAATCTGTTGCACTGTTGTCGGACCGGGGGGGCGTTCGTGAATAGTGAATTCTAAATCGGCCCGCGCCCACGAGGGTCGGGCGAGGCGCTGCGCAATCTCTGCCGCACTGCTGGAGAGAATTATCGCGCGAGTAATTCCGCAGCGTTGAAGCGTGCGCAGCAATCGTTCCAGTGTGGAAATTCCGCACAACTCGACCAACGCTGCTGGACCATCGGCCAGAATGACGCATTCATCCGGCATTTTACTTGGCCAGACGCTGCGTTTTTGATTCTTCGGCCATGTGCTTCTCCGCGTGTTGCAGCATCTCTACGGTATCAATGTCTTGCCACCACGCATCGCCGATGTCGATCGCTCGGACTTTGCCATCCGTGGCCATTAACCGCACGCTGTCAGCGAGACTGCAGTCCCTGTTTTCTTTTGCGCGCTCGAGATATGCAAAAATTTCGATTGGACAGACAAAGAGACCGGTATCGATCGCGTCGTAATTCGGAAGTTCTTTTCCGATGGCGACCACGCGACCCCCCTGCGTTTGAACTTTCATCGCATCATCGAGATCGAAGATAGAATTGATCTTTCGGTCGACCGTGAGATTGAGAACGCTGGGCACCGCCGATTCCATCAGGAGATCGACAATCACATTGTCGAAAAGGTGGTCGCTCATCGTCAAAAGGAAATTGCTCTTGATGTTTTTCGCCGCCGCCAGAAGCGAAATGCCATTTTGCTTTTGCCACTCTGGATTCAGGACGAAGGAAAGTGTAACGTTGGACGGCGCCAATTCTGCGACGGCTGCGGTTAGTCGATCGCTTTCGTAGCCGACCACAATATTGATCTTTGTAATCCCGGCGCCGGCCAGCGCATTGAGTGTATAGGAAATCAGCGGTCGGCCGAGAATGGGCGTGAGTGGTTTGGGCAAAGTTTCTGGCGAACGGCGAAGACGCGAACCCGATCCGGCCATTAAAATCACCGCTTCGCGAATCGCGCTCATATCCCGTAATACTTTCGCAGCCCCCAGATGCGCACTCGTTGTGGGAGAAAGCGGAAGATCAACGGCGCTACCTTCGCTTGAAAAATTCCGCCGACGGTCACGCGCGGTGGTGGATTCGATTGCTCGATTAATCCCAGCACCCGTCGGGCGACCAATTCGGGCGTTGGCGCAGCAGCCATGTTTCGCTGCACTGCTGCCCATGTTTTTGCGGCTTTATCTTCGTAATGGGTGGCGTCCGTCTTCACGACGGAGTCATTAAATTCAGTCCGAATATCGGCCGGTTGAAGATCGACAATGCGCACTCCGATTTTTGGCAGCTCGAGTTGAATTGACATGGTAAAAGTGGCCAGCGCCGCTTTTGCGGAGTTATACCCTGGCATGAATGGAACCGGTAATCGTGAGGCGAGCGAAGTCACATTGACGATCAATCCGGTTCCCCGCGCCCGCATTCTGCGCATTGCTAATTGCAGCAATTGTAATTGCGCGAAGACCAGAACTTGAAACTCATCAATCAACCCCTCTGTTGGAAAATTTTCCGTTGGCCCAAAATGTCCGCTACCCGCGTTGTTGATGACAACATCGAGCCCGCCCGATTCACTCCAGGCGCGTGTAAAAACCTCTTCAAGCATTTGCGAATTGCGCAAATCAAGTTGCACTGCGTGAAGGCGCGCCGTCGCCTGAATGCGGCTGAGGTCGCGCGAAGTCCCCCACACTTCGTGACCATGCGCAATCAATTCACGAGCAATGGCGCGACCGATCCCGGAGCTCGCGCCAGTCAAGAAGATGCGCTTCATAAGGCCAATTTGATGTTCGGCAGCCACGACGCAATCTCGCGATAGACGAGGACGGTCTCGACGACCGTCTTTCGCCAGTCAAAAAGGGCAGCTCGTTGAACTCCTTTCTGCGCGAGGGACTGCCGGAGGTTGTCATCCTCAACGATGCGGCGGATTGCTTCCGCGATTGCCTCTTCGTCCTTGGGTTCGACAAAGAGCGCGGCCTTTCCGGCCACTTCAGGTAGCGACGTCACGTTCGAGCAAATTACGGGACACCCGCACGCCATCGCTTCTAGAACTGGCAGACCAAACCCCTCATAGAGCGAAGGGAAAACAAGGGCCTCGGCGCGATTATAAAGCGCAACCAGCTCATCATTCCGAACGTCGCGCCGAACTTGTATTCGGGAATCGAATCGCAGGCGACGCAGAAGCCGTCGAAGTTCTTTTGGCAGCGTCCGGCGGCGCTGAATGACCAGCAAACAAATATCTTCAGAAAACGGAAATGCCTTGGCGAAAGCTGATACCGCCGTGACGTGATTCTTGTTCGGATAACCTCCGCCAACAACAAGGAAGAAACGCCGCCCGAGAGGAACGATGGATGCGCTTAGGTGCTCGGCATCGGCTTTTGCCATCGGGCGTAACGATGGTGATTTTCCATTGAGTGTCACGCGGAGTCGCGGGCCGCACGACGGATCGACGCGAAGAGTGTCGTCCGCGCTATGTTGGCTGACGGCCAGTATTCGATCGGCCTGCCGAATGGCGTTACGGATGGCGGTCGACCAGAACGGCTGCACAACCGCGCGGGTGACGGGATTGGGAAAAACAAGCTCGGGACAGACTATTTGCATGACGTCGTGAATGGTAATCGCGCTTTTTGCTTTGAGCCCGCGAGGAAGAATTCGGTAAGGAGCGTGAAAGAGATCGTCACGGCTAAGCCGGGCGTTGAGCCACGATCCCATGCGAAAATAAGTCCAGGGGCTATTTGGTTTTC
>QHOI01000057.1 GCA_003218705.1 Verrucomicrobiota bacterium
CGTTAGCTATCAGGTGTAACAGCTGTGCACCAGCAAAAAGCATCCGTGACGATAGCGTTCGATTGCCAGTCAAGCTGTGAAACCGAGTAAACGACAGTTGGCTTGCCAATCCCCGGCAATTTCGGGCATCCTCGCCCTCCCATGCGCTGGTCAACTCCGTCGTTTGCCGGTGCGACTCTGCGCTGGCGAGTGATCGTGCCTCTCGCTATGTCGATCGCGCTCCGCGGTCTGCACGCGCAAACAGTCGAAATTTGGCGTGCACAATCTCAAAACGCTCCTGAAAATTCCAGCCAGTTCGGAACAATCGCGGTGGTCGATTCGAAAGATGTTCTTTCGTTACAAAGCAATGTTGTTGTCGCGAACACGACGCTTCTCGCTCAGAACGAGTCGCTTTCGCCGTCCGAATTCAATCCCGATCCAGGCGCGTCACAGCGAGAACAGCCGGAAACACCCGAGGCCCCGGAACTTTTCCCACCGATTTTGCCGCAACTTCCCGAGTACGGTCAGGAAGCATTGCCACGTTCGCTCCAGCTTCCGCGCAAGGGCGTGCGCGAAGTTGTTCCACGCCGGAAAAAATTGGAATACGAAATCTATCCGCAATCGGAAGCAGGTGAAGGCTTGCTGCCAAATTCTAAGCCGGAGCCGAATCGCTGGTTTATCGGTTTCGGTCGCTGGAAACGCTACGCCGATCCTTCGACCGAAACGCCCTATCAATCCGATCTCCATCTGTGGCATCCGTATTTGCAAAGCAAACTCAAGGGCGACGCGCCGATCATTGGCCAGGACATTTTCCTCAACATCACGGCCGAAGATTTCTTCCAATTCGAAGCGCGTAAATTACCAACTCCAAGCGGCGTGAGCGCGGCTTTCCCGAATAGCTCCGAGTTCTTCGGACGGAGCGATCAATTGTTTTACGCGAACGATTTTTCGATCGGGATCGATCTTTTCAAAGGCGAAACCGCGTTCAAGCCGATCGATTGGGCGCTGCGAGTGCTTGGCGTTTACAATCATAACTACCTCGACGTAGAAGAGCGGAACGTGGTGAATCCAAATCCGCAGAATGGCACCACACGCGAAAAGGAATTCTATTCGCTCCAGGAAGCATTCGGCGAAATTCACCTGCGCGATTTGTCGAACAACTACGATTTCATTTCCGTTCGCGCCGGCATTCAGCCGTTCGTCAGCGATTTCCGCGGCTTCATTTTCAACGACACCAATCTCGGTGTTCGCATTTTCGGCAATTACGACAACAACCGCTGGCAATACAACATCGCCGGATTCGACATGCTGGAGAAGGACACCTATTCCGATCTCAACGAGTTCAGCCGGCGTGCGCAGCAGATTTATACCGCCAACGTTTTCCGGCAGGATTTAATTTGGAAGGGCTACACAGGCGAACTGACGTTTCTGGCTGATTTCGATAACAACAGCCGACACTACGACAAGAACGGTTTCATCACGCGACCAGCGCCGATCGGCACCGTAGCCGATCATTACCTCCAAGCTTACTACCTCGGCTGGACGGGCGACGGACACATCGGCTGGCTCAACATCGACCACGCCTTTTATCAAGTCCTCGGCGAGGACGGCCTGAACGGCATCGCCGGCCGGCGCGTCGACATCAACGCGCAAATGGCCGCGCTCGAATTGTCAGTCGACAAGGATTGGATGCGCCACAAGTTGTCGATCTTCTATGCGAGCGGCGACAGCGATCCGGCCGATTCGCACGCGACCGGGTTCGACACCGTCTTCGACCGGCCGTTTTTTATCGGCGGCCCATTTAGTTTTTTCTCGCACCAAGGGTTCAATCTGGCCGGCACGGCGGTTAATTTTAAACAGCGAGATAGCTTGGTAATTGATTTCCGGACGAGCAAATCGGAAGGCCAGGCGAACTTCGTCAATCCGGGCGCGCTCATCTTCGGTTACGGATTCGACGCTGATGTTTTGCCGAAACTCAAAACGTTCATCAACGTGAACTACATTCGCACCGTCACGACCGAAACGACTGAGCTGGTGCTGTTCACCAACAAGGCCAGCAATGATTTCGCGCTCGATTGCAGCGCGGGATTCGAATGGCGGCCATTACTGACGGACAACGTCATTCTCACCGCCGGCGCCGGATTTCTCGTTCCCCGCTGGGGTTACAAAGACATTTACCGCGCCAACACCGCGCCCGTTTTCGGTTTCCCCGGTCCCCCACCCGGCCATGTCGATCCGTTTCTCTACAGCGCGATCGTGACGCTCACGCTCACTTATTGATGCAACGCCTGCTCTTCCTTTTTATCTTAGTCTTCGTCTCCTGCGACGTAATCGCCCAGGATTCTTCCGGCTACGGCCCGGCCACTTCGATTCCGATTACAAGATCGACAATCGCGCGCACACCATTGCCGCCGCGAAATTGGATCGATCAGACGCAAGCGGATGCGGACAGAAAGAGTGTGGGTTGTTTGCAATGCCATCAAGGCGTCGAACCGATGCACAAGGCCGAACAAAATGTCGTGCTCGGCTGCACCGATTGCCACGGCGGAAATCCGACGCGCGGCCTGACGAAAGAGCGGGCGCATATTTTGCCGACGAACAACGAATTTTGGAAAACCTCCGCCAAACCCCCGAACTCAAACGCCTGGCTCAATCACGAGTCGCCCGAGTTCATCCGCTTTCTGAATCCCGGCGATCTGCGCGTGGCGCAGCAATCGTGCGGTCTGTGTCACGGGGAGATCATCCGCAATGTCGATCACAGCATGATGAACCACGGCGCTATGCTGTGGGGCGCTGCTCTATATAATAATGGCGCTTATCCGG
>QHOI01000058.1 GCA_003218705.1 Verrucomicrobiota bacterium
ATCCCGGCAATATTCTGCGTATTTTCGAAAAAGGCGGGCGCAAACAGCTTTCGTTAGGCCTGCCGACAAGCGAAGAGCCAAATGGCAAACCAGACCGCCGCTTATCCGAGCGCGGCCTCGGGACACTCAATCGCACCGATCCCGTTTTTCTCGGTTTGCAAAAAACGCGATTGCACGATCCGCTTCTCGGATTTTTCGGATCGAACGATCATCCCGGCGATTATCGATCGAGCGGTTGCTCGGCGTGTCACGTTGTGTACGCCAATGATCGTTCGCCGACAAATTCAGGCTGGTGGAGCAAATTCGGTCATCAGGGCTTGAGTTTCACTGCCGACGAATCGATTCCAAAAACCGAGCGCGGTCATCCGGTCATGCACCAGTTCACGCGGTCGATTCCGTCGAGCCAGTGCATGAACTGCCACATGCATCAGGGAAATCTCTTCGTGAACCCGTATCTCGGTTACACCTGGTGGGACCAGGAAACGGACGGCGAGTTGATGTATCCGAAGGAACAGCACAATCCGACGGATACTGAGCTCGTCAGATCGACAATGGAAAATCCCGAGGCCGCCGCTGCGCGCGGACTTTGGGGCGACAAAGCTTTTCTCGACCAAGTCGCGGAACTGAATCCGCAGCTTAAGCACACCCAGTTCGCCGATTATCACGGACACGGCTGGGTCTTCCGCGCGATTTTCAAACACGATCGGAAGGGCAACCTGCTCGATCTCGACGACAACAAGATCGACAATGACGATTCGAAGAAGTTCACGAAGGCCGTCCATTTAAAAGATGTGCATCTCGCGCACGGCATGCAGTGCGGCGATTGCCATTTCGACGTCGATGTTCATGGCAACGGCATGCTTTATGGCGAACCGCGCAACGCGACCGCGATCACCTGCATCGATTGCCACGGCACGATCAATCAGCGGCCGACTTTGATCACCAGCGGCAACGCTGGACAAATTGATCTGGCCAATACCAGCAACACACCTTTCGGTCCACGCTTCGTTTGGGAAGGGAGCAAACTTTTCCAGCAATCAAGCATGTCGCCCGATATGCGCTGGGAAATTCCGCAAACGATCGACACGATCGATCCGCTTTCTCCGCACTACAATCCGAAGTCCGCTTACGCAAAGACTCTTCGGCGCGACGGAAAAACCTGGGGCGGCATCGTTCCGACTACTGCGAAGGCTCCTGAAAATAAGCCGGATTACAGCAAGGAGCGGCGCGTGACGCTCGCGCACGATAACAGCGCGATGGATTGCCAGATTTGTCATACATCGTGGGCGACGAGCTGTTTCGGCTGTCATTTGCCGATGAAAGCGAACCAGCGCGTACCGCAAAATAAATTCGAAGGCGTCACCGACCGAAATTTCACAACCTACAATCCACAGGTCGTACGCGACGACGTCTTCATGCTCGGCATCGACGGCACCGTGAAGAAAAAGCGGATGGCGGTGATACGCTCGTCGAGCGCGGTCGTGGTCAGCTCTCAAAATCAAAACCGAGAATGGGTTTATTCGCAGCAACAGACCTTTTCAGCCGAAGGTTACAGCGGCCAGGCATTCAACCCGCATTTCCCGCACACGACGTCGAGCGTGGGCACGACCAAGAATTGCACCGACTGCCACTTGTCAGCGAGCAACGACAACAACGCGTGGATGACACAGTTGTTGGGATTCGGCACCGGCACGGTAAATTTCTTCGGCCGCTACGCTTACATCGGCGAAGGCCGCGAAGGATTGCACGCCGTGGTTTGGACTGAGCCGGATGAGCCGCAAGCCGTGATCGGTAGTCATCTCCATTCCATCGCTTACCCAGCCAACTACAAAAAGCATCTCGACGGCGGCTCGTTGCTGACCGAAGGCTACGAACACAGCGGCCACGACATTCAAGACATCGTCCTGCGCGGCGAATATCTTTACACCGCCAACGGCCCCGGCG
>QHOI01000059.1 GCA_003218705.1 Verrucomicrobiota bacterium
GCTGGTCGATGGAAATCCGGATAATAATTTTCTCAAAGAAAGCGAGACGGTTCGTTTCAACCCGAACGGAGCGCTCACCGGCGCGACATTCGTCGCCGCGGCTGGGCATCGGCTTTACCTGACGACGCCGCGCGGACTTTACGTTATCGATGTTAGCGATCCGACACACCCGCGCATCGCCGGCGAATTAACGAACAGTTTTCTGAAAAATCCGCGGTGCGTCGCGATCCAGTTCCGTTACGGATTCATTACTGACGATGAGGGCTTGAAGATTGTCGATCTTACCGAGCCGACGCGGCCGATTCCAATTCCACGCGCAACCGTGCGGCTCAATCACGCCGGACGTTTATATGTTGCGCGGACTTACGCTTACATCGCAAACGGACCGGAAGGACTAGCGATTGTCGATATTGAAAATCCGGAGCGACCGCACCTCGCTCAAATGTTCAACGCCGGCGGCGCATTGAATGACACGCGCGCGGTGCAGATCGGCAGCGTGAGTGCATCACAGTTTGCGCTCGTCGCCGATGGGCGGAACGGATTGCGCGTCGTGCAATTAATTTCACCGGACACGGTCGCTGGCGCGCAGGGATTCAGTCCGCGGCCAAATCCGAAGTTAATCGCGACCTATCCGACGAAAGGCGAAACGATTTGTGTTTCACGCGGACTCGAGCGCGATCGCGTGGTCGATGAGACCGGTGGGCAAACGGTCGTCTTCGGCCGTCGCGGATCGCGCCCATTTCATCTCGACGAAATGGAACGTTTCTATCGAAGATCGACATTCGTCCCGCAGTCGCGGGACAAGGATTTCGAGCGACGCAAAGGAGAACTTTATCGCGTTGAAGACGTCACCCTTTCGGGTGGTGTCCTGACGACCAAGGGCGGCGAAGTTTTGTTGCCGCTGGCGACGCCAACGCCGTCGCCGCAGCCCATGATGTTGCCGGTCGAGCCGGAAGTGGAACCGAGTGCGATCCCGACCGCGACGCCGCCGACCAAAATATTTCGGCGCGGTTATTGAAGTTGTAGAGGCGCTCGCCGCAGCGAGCGCCTTTGAATAGTCCGGCGTTTGATACAAGCGCCGCTACAACATCTGTGATGTTTTCTCGCAAAGGGATTGCGCGCCGCTTTTGGATTTAGTACAACGCGCTCGATATGGCCGACAAAAACAGCAAACAACCTTTGAATGTTCCTGGTGCCTGGTACGTCGACAGCACCTGCACGATGTGTCGCACTTGTCTCGAAGAAGCTCCGAACCTTTTGAAAACCAACGACGACGAGACGGCCGTTTATTTCGTTAAGCAACCTGAAGGCGATGCCGAGACCGCCGCCGCGCAGCGCTCGATGGAAGTTTGCCCGACACTGGCGATCGGCAACGACGGCTAGCGAAGGTCGATATCGATATCGTTATGGCGGGACCTTACACACGCGCGAACCCTTTTCCGGCGAAGGTCGTAACCAATCGTAGTTTGTGCGGGGAAGGATCGGAAAAAGACACCCGCCATTTCGAGCTCGATCTCAAAGGCTGGGGATTGAACTACGATGTCGGCGACTCCATGACGGTTTGGCCGACGAACGATCCGGCACTGGTGGATGAGATCATCAACAAGATCGGCGCCAAAGGCGATGAGACGGTCAAAGGACCGAGTGGCGAAAAAGCTTTGCGCGAGGTGCTCTTTCGCGATTGCCGAATTACGCAAACGACGCCGAAATTTCTGAAAGCGATCGCCGAGCGAGCGGTCAACGGCGCGCCGTTATTGACCGAGCTCTTGAAACCGGAACGCAAACAAGATCTCGACACCTACCTTTGGGGAATGGAAATCGTCGATTTTTTGATCGAACACCCGTCGATCAAATGGACGCCGCAGGAACTGGTGGACACCCTCGCGAAATTGTTGCCGCGGATGTACTCCATTTCGTCGAGTCTGAAAGCGCACCCCGATCAGGTGCATTTCACCATCGACGTGGTGCATTACGAAAGCCGCGGCCGGAAGCGCAAAGGCGTTTGCTCTACCTTTCTGGCTGAACGCGCCGAGAAAGCTCCGATCCCGGTCTTTCCAAACGCATCAAAATTTCGATTACCGGAAGACGGCAACACCCCGATCATCATGGTCGGACCAGGCACTGGCATCGCGCCGTTTCGCGCGTTTTTACAGGAGCGCAAAGCGACCGGCGCGAAAGGAAAAAACTGGCTCTTCTTCGGATCCCAACACAAACACTGCAATTATTTTTACGACGACGAGTTTGAGAAAATGAAAAGCGACGGATTTTTGACGCGGCTCGATCTCGCCTGGTCGCGCGATTCCGCCGAAAAATCCTACGTCCAACACAAAATGTTGGAGAGCGCGGATGAAATTTGGAAATGGATGGATGGTGAAGGCGCGCACTTCTTTGTTTGCGGCGACGCCCGCCGCATGGCCAAAGACGTCGACGCCGCGCTCCGCAAAATCATTCAGGATAAAGGCGGCAAAAGCGAAGCGCAGACAAACGAGCACGTCGAAAAACTAAAAGCAGACAAACGTTACAAGCGCGACGTTTACTGAAATTTGCGACGAGCGCAGATCGCCGCTAAAAGATCGACATGCCGGAAGTCACCGCACCACCGAAACCAACCGCGTCTGCGTCGCAATGGACGCGCCAAAATCCGTTTCCTGGAAAGCTTGTCGTCAATCGCCGCTTGAGCAGTGACGACTCCGAAAAGGATACGCGACATTTCGAGATCGATCTCACCGGCTGGGGATTAAATTTCGAGCCGGGCGATTCGGTCGCGGTTTATCCGACAAATGATCCGAATTTGGTGAATGAAATCCTTCGTGCGCTCGGGGCGAAAGGTGACGAACCAGTGCCGGCAGCGAAAACGACGAAGCCGTTTCGTGAAGCGTTGCTGCGCGATTATGCCATCACCCAGCCGACGCCGAAGTTTCTGAAAGCAATTGCTCAACGCGCGTCCGCCGCGCCGATGCTGACGGAATTGTTGCACCCGGATCGCAAACACGATCTCGAAAATTATCTTTGGGGCGCCGAAGTGATCGATTTCTTGCTCGAGCATCCCTCGGTAAAAATCACCCCGGAGGAATTCGTCGGCCTGCTCACCAAATTGCAGCCACGACTCTATTCGGTGGCGTCGAGCCTGCGCGTTTTTCCCGATCAAGTGCACCTGATTGTCGATGTTGTGCAATATGAAAGCCGCGGCCGCGTTCGAAAAGGCGTCGCTTCAACGTTTCTGGCCGAACGCGCGGACAAAGTTCCGGTGCCGGTTTATCCCAGCTCGGCAAAACATTTTCACATGCCGGAAGACCAGAACCTGCCGCTGATCATGATTGGACCCGGTACCGGGATCGCGCCGTTCCGAGCGTTTTTGCAGGAGCGACGAGCTATCAGCGCAAAAGGAAAAAACTGGCTCTTCTATGGGGCGCAACGTGAGAAGTGCAATTACGCCTATAAGGAAGACTGGGAAGTTTTCACCCGCGAGGGCCTTTTGACGCGACTCGATTGCGCGTGGTCGCGCGATCAAGCGCATAAAATTTACGTCCAGCACAAGATGCTCGAAAACGCCGCCGAAATCTGGAATTGGATCGACGGCGAAGGCGCCCAGTTTTTTGTTTGCGGTGACGCGCGACGAATGGCGAAAGACGTCGACGCTGCGTTGCGCAAGATCATCCAGGAACAAGGCGGCAAGTCCGTGGACGAAGCGAACGGCTACGTCGAGAAGCTCAAGAACGACAAACGTTACAAGCGCGACGTCTATTAGATCGACATCTCGGCAGCGGCGCTCTTTGAGCGCCGGATTATTTTATTTCGGCGGTCATAGACCGCCGCTACAATTTTCCGCGATGAAGCTGACTCTTCTCGCGCTGATCCTTTCCGCGCAGATCGCCCACGCCGGTTTGGAAAAATATTCGGCCCTCGTCGTGGCAGATAAATATCCATTCACTGAGCCCGAACCGCACACGATCCGCGTCACTTATCTCGGAGTTAATGGGTTTCAGTTTGAATCAACTGGTCACGCGCTCCTAGTCGATCCTTACTTTAGCCGCGTCGGACTTTTGCCGGCCGCGCTCAATCAACGTATTCAATCCGAGCCCAATCGCGTTGCCGAAGGTTTGAAACATGTTCGCCCTCGTGTTGATGCCATCCTCGTCACGCACGCGCACTTTGATCATTTGCTGGACGCGCCTGAGATCGTCCGACGCACTCATGCGCGACTCGTCGCCGGACCAACGGCAGTTCAGCTGGTCGAGTCGCTCGGAATTCGACCTAACGAATGCCAAACCGCGAAACCCGGAGACGTGCGCAAGATCGGACCATGGACAGTTCGTGTTCTCGCGGCGCAACACGACCGGCTTTTCGGAAAAGTTCCATTCGAGTGCAACAGTCGACCCTCACCTCAATCCTCTCCCTCCGGGAGAGGCGGACGCGGAGCGCTTGGTAAGAGTGAAAGCGCATCACAACCAGTAAAAGTTTCGGATTGGTGTGTGGGTGAGCCGCTTGCATTTGTGATCGAAGCCGCCGGAAAGCGAATTTATATCGATTCTGGCGGCGTTCCCGGTGTACCGCTGGACCGGCGGATAAGAGGTGTCAATCTTGCAATTCTTGGAATGGCGCTGCCGGACAGCCGCCAAAGGTTCGCCGAAGCTGTCAATCAATTACGGCCCCGTTATGTATTGCCAAGTCATCAGGACGACATGTTCGCACCGATCGATCGCGGATTTACTTTTGGAAAAATGACGAACTTCCCGGCGTTGTTGCGCGAATCTAAAAATTTGCCCGGGCGCTTGGTTCTTCTCGATTATTTTCAGCCATGGACGCTGCGTTGAAGCGACATCCGCTGCTGGTCACGGCGCTGGCGCCGGTGATCCCCCACCTGCTTGGAAGCGCATTCAACATTTGGTATAACATGACTGTGGTCGATCCGCTGCTGATCGCGGCGGGGTTGAAGCAACGCTTCATCGACACGGTGATCGTTTGGAATCCGATTGCGTATCTCGCGGCGGTCGCCATTTGGACATATCTCATTCTTTCCCTGCGACCGGCGTTTCAACGGTTGCGCCGTGCCGAGAATGTTCCCGCCGACCAACTCAACCGGGACCGTCGGCGACTGGTTCATCTCCCATGGTATGGCGCGGCGATTTCCGGCGCGTCCTGGCTCCTGGGAGCGATTGCCTTTTTGGTTTCATTGGCGATAACCGGCCGGCCGATGAACGCACAATTATTCTGGCATCTGCCAATTTCGTTCGGGATTTCGGGATTTATTGCCACGACGCAGGGCTTTTTCGTGATCGAGTGGGCCACCCAATGGGGGCTGTTTCCGCTGTTTTTCCAGGACGCGCGGCCTGATCGGTTGAAAGGAATACGACCGATTTCGCTGCGGATGCGCGGATTCATGTGGGCGGTTTCGGCAAGCGTTTGTCCGATCGGATCGCTGCTGCTGTTGCTTTTTGCGCCACCGTCGCCCGGGACCAATCCGCTATTGTTCGGCGTCTTTGTCGGTGTGATCGGCGTAGCGTTCGCATTGTTTTCCGCGCTCTTGATTGGCCGTTCGGTTGCAGAACCGGTCGATGAATTGCGCGAGGCAGCCCAAGCGGTGACGCAGGGCCGGCTCGACGTGCAGGTCCCGTTGCGACGGGCCGACGAATTCGGCGCGCTGATCGGTGAGTTCAACCTGATGGTGACGGGATTGCGCGAAAAAGAACAACTGCGACAAACATTTGGCGCTCACGTTGGACGGAAAGCGGCGGAAGAAATATTGACGCGCGATCCGGGACTCGGCGGAACGGAACAGGAAATCACGGTGATGTTTGTCGATATTCGCTCGTTTA
>QHOI01000060.1 GCA_003218705.1 Verrucomicrobiota bacterium
ATGACGACGTGCAAGCACCGGGCCAGGGCCTGACTCGGCGTCAGGCCTTTAGTGATGCCGGCTTTTTCGGCGGCGTCATTCAGCTCAATAATCGCAACTTTCTTTTCACTGGCGTCGATCAGGGCCACGGGTTGAGCGCGCAATTTGGGATGATGCCGTATTGCGGCCTGCAAATAAAAATTGGGTAAATAAATCGTCGCGAACATTAATTTGCTAATCGGGCTTCTGACCTCTGATCGCTGAGCTCTGATTTGCGATGCGAGCGTTGAATGCGAAATCGCAGATGCGAAATCGCATTTTCTTTTTCCAAAGTTTGCAGCGTCCAGGAATTCTCGAGAACGATTTTTAATTGGGCGCTGCCGACTATCCCTTGTCGATTAATGATGAGGCATACTGTCGGCACAGCTTCTGCCAACCGTTGCAAACGATACCAGCTTGTCTGCGGAATTTTTCGCAACTCCTCCGGCGTGTTCAGAACAAGATCGACAATTACCAGCGGGAAATTGCCGTCGCGCAAAAGGAAATCAGCGGCTTTGATGGCGTCGAACGCTTTCCGGCAGCGAACCCAAAGCAAATGCCGTAACGCAGAATTGTCCGATGAACCGGGGTCAAACGAATCAGAACCATCAATCAACGCGACAAAATGGCGATCTTGTTGCGCCGCTCGCAGAAGCGCGTGAACGAGCGACGCGCTTCCGGCGCTGGGTCGCGGTGTAATTAATTCGGTGATCGCGCTTTTCGGCAGGCCGCCGCTGCTTGCCCGGTCTAAGAAGCGCAAACCAGTGGTTAAAACCGAGGCGACCGGTGCTGAGCGCGCCGGGAATCGTTCAGAGAGCGCTTTCCGGAGATCGATAATGACCGCGGGCGTCGCCATGACCAACCATGGCATGAAGGAGAGATATGTTCAAGCGAACATTTATTGCCTGGAGGGACACGCGCCGTCGTGGTCTTCAAAATAAAAAAGCGCCGCCGCGCGGCGCCTTCCAGCGAAAATTGACTTTGTCTTAGTATTATTTCTTCCGCCGCTCGTGCTTGCGCACCAGCGAAACCATCACGCCTTGAATTTTTAATTCGCGCGCGGGAATCAAATTCGGATAACGCGGATTCTCCGCTTTCAGATAAGGCCGGCCATGATCGACCACGTATCGCTTCAACGTTGTCTCACCATCGATCAGGGCGGCCACGATGTCACCGTTATGGACGTCCTTGCTCTGTTCCAAAATCACGATGTCGCCATCCAAAATGTGCACTCCGATCATCGAATCGCCCCGAACTCGCAGCGCGAAGGTGCCGTGATTCCTGGAAACATTCGCCGAACGCGCATCCAGCGAGACATGCCCTTCGATGTCCTGCTCCGCCGCGGCGGACATGCCCGCCGGGATTTGGCCATAAATCGGCACATCGGTAATTCGGACTTTTTGAACCGGCGTGATCAATGCGCGCGCTTTGCCGGCGTGACGTTGGAGAAATCCTTTTCGTTCGAGCGCGGCGATGTACTGCATCACCGAAGTTTGGCTGGCAAAATGAAAATGACTTTGGATCTCGCGCGTGCTCGGCGTGAGTCCTTTGTCGCGCTGCTCGCGTTGAATGAAATCGAGAACGCTTTTCTGGCGATGAGTCAGCATAAATCCAGCATCGGCTCACCAGTTCGCCGATGCAAGTTCAAATGAACAGATATCGATCTTATCCGCCGCTGGCCGGATTTCGATTTGGATAAGGCGGCGGCGACGGCAATTGATAGCCTTTCGTCTTCATCTCTTGCTGGATCTCCTGGATCGCGCGATCGAGTTGCTGGTCTTCGCCACGGAATTCTTTCGCCGGGTCATTATCGACCACGATATCGGGATCAACGCCGTGACCTTCGATGATCCACTCTTTTCCGTCCTTGGAATAAAGCCCGAATTCCGGTTTGAAGAACTGGCCGCCGTCCACCAGCGGAAGCGAATCGCGAATTCCAACAACGCCGCCCCAGGTGCGCTTGCCGATGAGTTTGCCGAGGCCAAGCGTTTTGAAGCGGAATGGGAAAATATCCCCGTCCGATGCCGAGAATTCGTTGATCAACGTGACCATCGGACCCATGAAGGCGTGCGCTGGATCGGGCTGCGGCATTCCGTTGCGCGCGATCCCCACCATCAGGAACGCGCGCCGCAATCTTTCGATCACCAACGGTGAAACAAAACCGCCACCGTTTCCGCGAACATCGACAATCAACCCGTTTTTGCGGATCTGTGGGAAATAAAGCTTGGTAAATTCGTTTAATCCGGGACGTCCCATATCCGGAATGTGCAGATAACCGACTTCGTCCTTAGTTTTTTTGGTCACGTAATCGATGTTCTTTTGCACCCAATCTAAATAATAGAGCGGTCCTTCGTTTTCCGTCGGCACAACGGTCACATCGTGTGCGCCTGCGTCCGAAGGCTTCGAGTTCACGCGCAAAATCACCTGTTTGCCAGCCGTGCCGATCAGGGCCTGATAAATATTTGGGAGGGACGAGACCGAGGTCCCGTTGACGGCGAGAATGTAATCGCCGGCTTTAACGTTCACGCCCACCGCCGTGAGCGGCGAGCGCGTGTGCTTGTCCCAGTTTTCGCCCGGCAAAATGTGGTCGATCCGGTAAGCGCGTGTGGCCGAGTCGCGGGAGAGTTCCGCGCCCAACAAACCGAGCTTCACCCGGGGAGTGTCGGGCCGCTCGCCGCCGCCGACGTAAGTGTGGCCGCTGTTCAATTCACCGATCAATTCGCCGAGCAAATAAGTGAGATCGTTGCGGTGGTTCACGAACGGCACGAGCACGGCGTATTTATCGCGCATCGCTTTCCAGTCGACGCCGTTCATCGTCGGCGAATAGAAGAAATCCCGCATGTGCCGCCAGCATTCGAAATAGATCTGGTTCCACTCGGCGTGCCGGTCGAGCTGCAGGTCGAGGCCTTCGATCTTGTGCTCGTGGTCCTTGGTTTCGATCTTGTCCTTGGGCAAATCGATGATCGCGTAATCTTTTTTGATTTTTACGAGCATCTTTTTCCGATCGAATGTGATCTCGTAATCGTTCACATCGCCAATCACCGTTTCTTTACGATCCTCCAGGCTGTAAGCGCAGAGATGTGATTTCCGGTCGCGGCCGTCGCCATCGTCGTCGTCCTCGCCAACGTCGTCGCCGGCGGTGCGGCGAAGATAAAAGATGCGATCGTCCACCATCCGGATGTTTCGGTAGTTGCCCGGCGTGATCTCGAGCCCGAGGATGCGACTTTGAATTCCGTCGGTGTCGACTTTCACTACCACCGGTTTCTTCGGCTTGGCGGGTTCCGGTTTCTTTTCGTCCGCTTTTTTCTCGCCGGCTGCTTTCTCTTCCGGCTTTTTGTCCTCCGCTTCCTTGGCCTTCTCTTTCTCGCGTTTTTGTTCGGCCTTGCCCACTTCGTCACTCTTTGGCCCAAGCGGGTTCTCGGTTTCCTTCGAGAGCGTCACTAAGTAGACGCGTTCCATGTCGCGATAAACGTTCGCGAACTCCTCGTCGCCAAAGGTTGCTTTGAAATCGCGCGCCGAGCCGAGCAATAAATATTTGCCGTCGTCGCTGAAGACGGGCTCGCTCGACCCGTACCAATTGTCCGTCACTGCCGTCTGCTGTTTGCTCGCGAGCGAGTAAAGATACACCCGCGGCATTCCGTTTTCTTCCGGCCGTCCCCACGCGATCCATTGGCTGTCCGGCGACCAATTGAAAATTTCGATCTCGCCATATTTGTCCTGATCGACTTGCGTCACGGTCTTGCTCGCAACATCGACATAACGCAACCGCTGCAACCGATCGGCCCAGAGTAGCTTCTTGCTGTCGGGCGACCATTTCGGCGCGTAAAAATAGGTATCCGCTCCGCTGGTCACTTGAACGGCATCGCCTTTTCCGTCCTGGGAACGGACATACAATTCGTTTTCGCCGGTTACGTCCGAGTTGTAGGCAATCCACTTTCCGTCAGGCGACCAAACCGCGTCGCGCTCGTGCGCGTTTGATGTCCTGGTCAAATTGCGTGGCGTCCCATTCCTTGCCGGCACCGAGAAAAGGTCGCCCCGGGCGACCACGATCGTGCGCTCCCCATCCGGCGCGAGGTTGACCGACTCAACATGTTTGGATGCATCCACCAGGGCCGAGCGTCCGATCGCGAAATCTTCCTTGACATCGATTGGCAGCGTCGTCACCTGGCCGCTCTTCAAATCGTAGCGCCAGATGTAGCCGGCCTGTTCGAAAACGATCGATTCTTTCCCGATCGACGGAAATTTGATGTCGAAATCTTTGAAGTTGGTGAGCTGTTTTGTTTCCTTCGAGACAAGATCGATAACAAACAGATTCATCCGGCCGTCGCGATCGGAAATGAAATAGATCTTGTTGTCCGGTCCCCACATCGGGCAAATGTCCTGGGCCGGATTGTTGGTCAGGTTTTCAGTCGCGCCGGTTTTGAAATCGTGGATCCAAATGTCGTCGGCCATTCCGCCGCGATAATGTTTCCAAGTTCGGAACTCGCGGAAAACGCGGTTGAACGCCATTTTCGAATCGTCCGGTGAAAACGAAGTGAACCCGCCGCGCGGCACCGGCACCTGCTGTGGAAGTTCGGCCTCGAGGCCGACGGTGAAAAGCGAGCCGATGAAATCGTTGAACGATTTCATCCGTGAACGGAAGACGATCAGCGGTTTTGTGTTCTCCCACGCCATCACGATGTTGTTTGGGCCCATTCGATCCGAGACATCGTCGCGGCCGAGCGTGGCCGAGATCGTAAGGCGCTTTGGTGAGCCGCCTTCCGCCGGCATCACGTAAACTTCGCGATTACCATCGTATTCCGAGGTGAACGCGACTTGTTTCCCGTCCGGGGAAAAACGCGGGAACGAAGTATAACCGGGACCGCTGGTCAGACGTCGCGCGATCCCGCCATCTTTGCCGACCGTGTAAAGTTCGCCCGCGTAACAAAAAACGATCTCGCGATCGTTCGTCGTTGGAAAACGAAGAAGACGCGTTGTGTTTGGCAACGACTGCGCCGACGCGGCTAAGATCGACAACAACGAAAAGGAAACCGACGCGAGAAGAGTTCGAGAGCGCATAAGATGCAAAGTTGTAAGTGGAAGGCAGAAAGCTGGTTACTCAATTCGTCGAATGCAAGGACTGAATTCAGGAGAAGTGGGCTAGAATTTTCCAATCTCGCGAAACCAGTGGAGAGCGCGTTGAATCTCCCCACTTCTGAGAGCGTGACCGCCGAAAAACTTTTCCAGACGCACGTATTTAAATCCGGTTCGCTTGAGCGAATAATAAACGCTTTCCTGCGCACCGGGCGGCGCGATTTGATCCTGCATCCCGCTGCTGATCCAGATCGGCACGTTCAAAAAATCCGTAGGCGGATGATAATCTTGATAGGCGGCGCTCAATCGGTCGGAGTTGATCCCAGCCAGAAAAAATCCGCAGATTTTAATTTTGTTCTCCTTAGCGAGCATCGCTCCAAGGATCCCGCTTCGTTTTGCGCCGCCGGAAAATCCGGCAAACCCGACCGGCCACTGCGCCGATTGAGGCCAATTATCTCGAACCACCTCCAGGCCCGCGGTCAACAGTGACAATCGCCACGCCAGCGAATCCTCGCGCGGACGAATCGTTGCGTCCGTTGCTAAAACAACCCAGCCCTCGGCCATTGCTGATTCCCGATACCACGGCGCGTCCATTATGCTCGTGCGATCGAGATCGGTTGTCGATGTAACAATCAAAATCGGCCACGAACGCGCGGGATCGAAATTCTTCGGAAATATCAACCGCGCGCGACCGGTGGTTGGTCGCGGGTTGCCACCCTGAGCGGCATAATCCTGGAAGAATTTGTTGATCGGAAATTGAAAGTCGAGCGTGGCTCCGCCTTGAACCGGGTGACCCGCGAGCGTCGCGGCTACCGCGCTTGCCAGCAGCAATTGATTAATTGCCAGCAAAACGATAGCAATCGTGCAGAGAACAGACTGGCGGTTCATCAAGAAGCTGTCGCGCTGGCCGGAACAAATCCGTCAGCTTCCTCGAATCTAAGTTTTTTGTGCAGCTCGCGCCGCAGCAGCAACAAATTGATGCAGGCCTGGAGAACCTGCGATCCGACCGACAGATACCAAACAAGTTTAATGTCGAATCCCGGTTTCTGTGACAACAACAGCGCCGGCAACGCGAAGAGAACCAAGCGTGAGGCCGAACTTAATAACGGCGGCACGGTGTTGCCCAGTCCCTGGAACATGCTCGAGCTGGTGAAGACAATGCCGGCCGCAACGAAGTTGAAAGCGACGATGCGGAGATAATCGCTCCCGAACGCAATTACGTTGGCGTCTTTGGAGAAAAAACGGATCATCGGTCCGGGCACGATCTCCGTGATCACGGCGAGTACGAGCATCATGGCCCCGGCCAGTCCAAGCCCCGATTTAACTGAATGCCGGACGCGATCGGCCCTACGGCCGCCGAAGTTTTGTCCAACCAGGGGCGACACTGCAAAACTCAGTGCGACCACCGGCAAAAAGAGCGCTTGCATCACCCTCGCGCCGACCCCGAATCCTGCCTGCGCCGCCGGGCCGAAATTTCGAATGATCCAGTAGACGATGAGGATGTAGACAAAGAGAAGGACAAACTCAGCGCCAGCCGGGACGCCGATGCGCAGCATCGCACTCCAGATTTTCATTTGCGCGCGCCACAGCGGAAATCGGAAGCGCAGGTAACGATATTTTTTCTCGAAGTACCAAATGATGAGCAGGTCGGCGGCGAGAATGGAAATAAATGTCGCGAGTGCCGCACCGGTGACACCAAGTTTCGGCCACGGTCCGATCCCGAAAATCAAAAAGGGAGCGAGCACGATATTCAGAATCACGCTGACCACCTGGAAGATGACTGGCGCCTGAAAAATTCCAGTCGCGCGTAAGGCCGAGCCCATCGAGACGAGCGGGAACTGCAGCAACATCGCCGGAAGAAACCAGACTAGATATGCTTTGGCCAATCCCGCTGTCACGGGATCTGCGCTCAGCGAGTTGGCGTAAGCGTTCATCGAAAAAAAGCCGACTGCACCTAGCGCGGCCGCAATCCAGATCGACATCGCGCATGATTGATTGAAGACGAGTTCCGCGTGCGGCTGATCTTTTCTTCCCGCGGCTTGCGAGATTAGCGCAGTTGTTCCGACGCCGAGCATTTGGGTCAACGCCAGCACGATCATAGTTAGATTTCCGGCGACACCGACCGCAGCGATGGCTTCCTTGCCGAGACGTCCAACCCAAAAAAGATCGGCCAGCAAATAAAGCGTCTGCACCACCATGCTCACGGCCATGAAAGCCGACATGTGCAACAAATGTTTGGTTACCGATCCTTGCGTTAGATCCTTCATAAGCGCGCACGCCCACCAATTGCGGTGCGCGTAAATCGACGAGTTCTCGCCACGCCGTAGCCTTGGCGAAGGCGGGTCACTGATCCCTGGGTCAGGTCTTTCATGTGATCTTTCAAATCCTGTCGCGTCGATGCGATTTGTGACAACCGAAATCGAAAGGGAATTTCTAAGCTGCCAGTCCGGTCAAAGACTCGCCGTGGAGAGCTCGGACCTACACTTTTTCCGCCACGATCTCAAGCACGAGCGGAGTCAGCATAAATGAAGGTTTTTCTTTCTCGGCCGCAGTCAGGTCGGCGCGGACCTTGTCGGCAAATGCGGCGTCGATTCGGCCGAGCTCTTGCAAGCGCAATAGATGGACATGAATGAATTGGGCCGGCCACTGCCACATGTAATCATTCGACTGAAGACAGAAAATTCGCGGCGCCACCGTCCGCACGATGAATCCGTTCTTCGTTAACCATGACGGCAGTTGCCGTCCGGTATCCGGCTCGCCCCCGGCTTCGCGCCAGGTCGCGATCACGTGGTTTCTGAATTCTTCCAAACTCGCCCGCTGCGGAAAAAAACGCCACGTCGTGTAATGACTGTACTCATGAAAAATTGCCCGGCCGCCTCGGCGCGTGACGCGCGAGATTTTCTTAACCAGCAGCTCTGGATCGGAAACGAAGCAAAGCACCCAGCGGCACCAGCTGAAATCAAAAGGACCGTCCGGCAAATCGTCATTCATCAGGTCGAGCTCGTGAACATCGACCTTTGAAAGCGATTGGGTTTGGATGGCGCTCTTGATCGCGTTTACAAAATTACTCGACCGTTCGACTGCGACTACCCGTCCGCCGGGTCCGACAATTTCAGCAAGATCGACCGTCGCATAGCCCGGTCCGGCGCCGACATCGAGGACGCGACTTCCATTGGTAATGCCCGCCTGTTTCCAGCAATCCAAAACGACCGGGCGCCAGGCGCGATGTTGTACTCCCAATCGCGCCAATTCCTGGTCGTGTGTGCCGAGAACGTAATCGCGCTCTTTTGACTGATTCATCGAGCCAGCTTACATCGCGGCGGGATGCGTCCTACCCGATTCTTGCTTGCCCCGTCTCGCTTGCCATGCCGTAGTCTGACGAAGGCATGGCAAGCTGAAGCGCGCGTAGGCGGAAGTGATTGCGAAGGCGGGCGATGATGTCCGGCTACTTCCGACAATTAACGATTAACCAATAACCAAGCGCGCAGCGCTTATTTCTTCACTTCCGCTTTTCCGGTCTTGTCCTGGATCGTGACGCTTAATTTCTTGGCCGCTTTATCGGCGTCGCGCGCCACGTAGGCGACCGACCAGGTGTCGCTGGCTGCGTTGTATTCTGCTTTCGGCAATTGATACTCACCCAGATCGTAGCCTTTCGTGCGCGCTTCAATATCGGCAATGTCCATTGCCTGCACTGCCGTTAATTTCGAACCAGTAGTCGGCGGCGAAGCGGCGGCGATTGGAGGCGTCGAGATTTGCGCCGGCGGATTTGTTTCCGGCGGCGTCTTGACGTGAAGCGATGACGGCGGCCCGGTCAATGTTCGGAGCGAATTGTCGACCGTTTCTTTCGAAGCACGTTGAGCGTTGAGACTTGGGGGTTGAGAGGATTCGGCTATTGCGGATCTGGAACTTGGGCTTTGGGTTTTCTCGGCTTCAGCCGAGAGGGGCCCTTCCGCTGGAATCTCTTCACTTAACTGTGTCTCCGCTTTGGATGGTTGAGAGGAGGCGGCTTTCGCGATCTTCGACGGCTTTTCGGTTTGTTCGGGCTTCGCGCGGTCAGAGCGCTTGGCCGGCTCGGCTTCCGATTTTTTGGCAACGGTGTGAGTCGGGGGTTCAATCGCGCGGACGGCGCCAGGCGCAAGCGCGGCTTTCCTGGTCACGGGTGCTCGCGGCGTAGCCGATTGGTCCGGCTCTTCACTGGCAGTTTGAGCGATCGCCGGTTGAGAAATTCCTTGCGTTGTCTTGGCCTTCTCTTGCTGTGCGGCCGCTGATTTACTGATTTCTGACCTCTGACCGCTGACTTCTGATTCTTCTGGTCCTTCGGCCGGAATGTCCGCGCTCGTTTCTTCTGCAACTCGCGTTTGCGTTTTTTCTTCCGAAATCTTTTCCGTCTTTGACGATTCGCTCGCGACTTCTGTTGACGTTGCGGATGCGGTGCGCTCTGGTTTCTCCGCCGCGGCCGCGGGCTCTGCGGTTTCTGCTTTCGTAATTACTGGGCCGGCGGTCCAGCGCCCTTTCTTATGACCATCGACAAACGTCGCGTGATACGTTTTTCCATGATCGACCGTCATGACATCGCCGCTGAATTTCCCGTGCACCATCGTCCCTGAATAACTGCTGATGAGTGTTTTTTTGGCCGCGAAAATATTCGAACCGGTGGTGAAGCTTCGGTCCCTTCGGAACCATTGAAGCGTGCCCGGTCCGGTGGCATACCCCTCCGCGTCACGACCGCCAGACCAGGTTGCGGTGTCGTCGGGTTTGGGATCGTTATTCCAAACGAAAGCTTTCTTGCGGTCCTCGGTCCGCTCGTAAGCGCCGTCGGCCAGCGCGCCCTTGGCCAAAATCAGGAGTAATACCGACGCTCCAAAAACGATAAAACGGCGCGCCTTCACGAGGACGCCGATTCTAGTTCATTCAGTCTGCCCTTCACAACAGGAAAGTCCGCATCATTAATAAAAAAGCCTTGGGCGCCGAGAGTTTTCCGCTTGGTAGAGGCAATGCAGCAGAAAACTGGTGAAGGCAAGTCGAGTGCCAGACCGGCCCGACCGCCAGTCCGGTCAAAGACTCGCCGTGGAGAGCTCGGACCCTATTTTCGAATTTCTACCTTCTTCGTCTTGTCTTCGACGGTGACGGTGAACGCGATCGGGTTTTCCTCCGCGTCGGCGTCTTGCTTTAAACCGTAAAAGAGGGCCCACTTCCCTTTGACCCCGGAGTGATCGACTTTCGGACGCTGATATTCGTCGACATGGTATCCCTGAATGCGCGCTTCATTGTCCGCCAGACTGATCGCTTCGGCTTCGGTCAGTTTGTCCGTGCTCGACGCCGACGATATCGATCTTTCCGTTTTTTCCGGAACGGTCTCAGGAATTGAAGTGGCGCGTAGAGACGACGGCGGGCCGACCAGCGCGCTTAATGAAATGTTGGCATCAGACTTGGCTGCGGAAGGTCGATTGCCGGGAGGAAGGCTGCTGACTTCTGGATTTTGGACAGGTCTTTCGGCGACAGGTGCCGTCTCTTGAGTCGAGGGTTGGGTGGTGGTTTCCGTCGCCGGTCCCAATGCCGGCGCCGAAATCTCGGTCGAGCCACTGACTTCTGACTTCTGAATTCCAATCTCTGATTTTGTCGGAATCGGCGTTGGTTCAAAAACTGACGCTGGTTTTTCTGTTTTCTCGCGTGCGGGCGCAATCTTTTCCTCGGCCACCGTCGGCGGCTTTGGCGCCGGCGCCACCGGAGCCGGAGCCGCGCTCGATTTGCTCGCGATTGAACGGATCTTTTCCGGTTCCGCTTTCGGTTTTGTCGCTGTTTCCGGCGCCGCTGCAGTTAAATGCTTTTCCGGTTCGGGTTTCGGTTTTTGCGCGGCCGCTATTTTTTGCGCGGCCGCTTTGCGTTTTTCAATGATTGCCTCTTCCGGCAGATTCATTCTCGACGGCGCCCGACCACGCGCCCAACCGGTCACTCGTCCGCCGTCGACGAAATAAGCGTGCACGGTTCGGCCGTTGGTATGCGCATTGACCGCTCCTTCAAACTTTCCGTGGACCATGTTGCCGTAATAACGCACGTATACTTTCCCGTTCGCCGTGTACCAGGTGAGATCAGCAAAGCCGCTCGCATAATTCTCTTTGTCCCGATCGCCCGCCCAGCTCGACGTCTCGCCCGGCTTCGGAGTGCCGTTCCAGACCATCGTTTTACTGTCCCTGGTTTGTTGGTATTCACCTTCGGCCAAGGCCGCGCTCGCGAACACGAGCAGCAAACTGCCACAAAGCGGAATCAGTCGAAGTCTCAAAGTCATTTTCACAAAGCGAAGAAAGACGTTACCGCGTGGCGCACAATCAGCAATCAGCAATCAGCAATCAGCAATCAGACCATGATGGTCGCGCGCTCGAGACCGGCGCGTCGCAAACCTTCCAGGCATTCAGCCACCAGCCGTTTTCCAAGCCTGCGGCCCTGGTATTTCGGATCAACCGCCAAATGATAAATGTATCCGCGGCGCCCATCATGACCGCATAATGCCGCGCCGACCATTCTTGATCCATCCGTTGCGACCCGACTCAAGCCCGGATTTTGTCCGAGAAATCGCCGAACGCTTTCGCGATCGTCGCCTTCCGCGATGTCGAGGCCCTCGACCTCTCGCCACAAATCAATTGCCGCCTCATAATCATCGATTGAAAACTCGCGTGTCCGGATCTCGCCGTTCATTTGTGGCCGCCAATTTAACACGAATTCGATCGCTGACTTCTGGTTGTCGAACGACATCGTTTCTTCTTTTGAGGGCAAAGACTGCTGCTATCATTCTATTCCAGGGAAGGGGATCCCTTAATGGACGAGTTGGATCCTGAAGAGAAAACGTTTCCGCCGGCTGAAGATTCCGGCGACGTCTCCTCATCGGAACGGCAACAGCAAAAGTTTCAGCTGACTCCGGAGCAGCGCCGCTTTCTTGGAACACGCCGTCCTTTGGGTGGATCAGTGGTCCTCGGGCTGCTCAGACCCATCGGTAAATCAACAAATCACCAATAACTTTTTTCTGTGAACACCCGTCCAGAAAGGCGGTGGGATTCGATTTTAAGCCTGAATCATCGTTAGGGGCGGTATGCAGATATTAGTCGTGGAAGATCATCAGGACACTCGGGAAGTCCTTACCGGGTTGCTTAAACGTTGGGGCCACGACGTTTCCCCGGCTGACAGCCTCAAGAGCGGGATGGACCGCCTGGATAACGAACCCCCGGTCGAGGTCATCCTGAGCGACATCGCGCTGCCCGACGGCACCGGCTACGCCCTCGTGAGCGAAGCGCGCCGGCGCGGGAAACGCGTGCTAGCCATCGCCTTGTCCGGCTACACCTATCCGAGCGACGTCCACATCGCCAAGCTCACCGGCTTCGACCACCATTTAACCAAGCCGTGCGATAGCGCCTATCTTAGGACCATCCTTGAAGATCGGGCGAAATGGGAACAGACGCTCCTGGCCAAGGATTAGCGCCAGCGGTCAGCCGATCAGCAATCAACGGTCAGACGACGGCGTTTCGCGCCGATAACGGATAACTGATAACCCATAACGCTTAACTTGGCGTCTTAGCCGTCTGCATTCCTTGGCGAGCGCGTAGCCTCGCGCGAAGGCTGCTTCCGCTTCGCGTCGGCCAGGCGTTCGGTTTTTTTCCGGCGCCGCGCTCGTTTCCTCACGTTATCTCGGCCGTGACTGTGTCCCATAAAAGCTGTTGAGTTGTTGAGGACGTAAAAGCTTCGCACACGTCCCAAGGCGGTTGAGGAGTTGAGCGGACCGCCCGAGGCTCAAACGTTCTAGGCCGCCTTTTTCGTCTTCTTGCCTACGATGATTCCAGGAAACTGGACCACTTCCTTCGGCGTATTACCGTTCTGGCCCAGCGTGGATTCGAACGTCAATTTACCATTGGCGATCTCACTCAAGGCGACATCGGCATGACCCATCCCGGGAACGAATTCGACCAGTGGACGGTGTCCAATGGTGAGTTGTCGAACACGGCGTGAAACCATGTTCACAAGAATTTGCTGATTCTGGATTACTTCGCTTGCGGCTTTAACAAGTTCGGGCTTCATAATTGATTAACTGAGTCCAGCGGCTGACGAGGATTAATTCCTGGGCGCGATAGGATCAGGTCACGCCGTCAGGAAATCGCAGCAGAAAAACTTGTCCTATTATCGCCTAAACCGGCGAAAACACCAATTGTTTCGGCGGTCAGTCGCGACGGCGACTTCGTCCGTTGGCGAAGAGGTCAGCCGCCTTCATTAAAATTACGGCGTGCCACGGAGGTCGGAGGTCAGCGGTGGGTGGTTAGAGATCAATCAGCGGTCGGTAACGGATTGTCTCCGGGGAAACGCGCGCCGCGGCCTGCGTTGTTGCTGCGGTTGCTGCTGATTCGGCGGTCTTTGTGGTTGAGGTCGCTCTTGCTGCTGGTTCTGGCGCGGCGGCATAGCGCGAGCCGGTGCCGATTCCTGGATCATTTCAAACGTCCGAAACAACTGCGCCAGATCGATCACTTCATTCGCAGCTGATCGCAATATGTTCCCAAGATTTTGCGAAACGGAGGCCACTTCCACCCGGATACCGCGCCGCCTCAACTTGATCGCGAGATACGCGAAATCGGTGTCACCGGTTACGAGAATGACGACATCGGGCTGCATCTCGACCGAAAGCTCGAGCGCGTCGATCGCCATCATTACGTCCACGTTCGCCTTGTAACGTCCTTCCTCCGCGGGCGACCCATCTTTGGTCACAACCATGAATCCGTTGGAACGCAGCCACTGCATAAACTTATTCTTCTTGTCGCGTTCTTCCTGCCAGATCGGCATCGCCGGCGGAAGTCCGGCATAAACAACCATCTCAATCAGCTCGCGTCCGGTGTTTGGGCCGGCCAGAAAATCGCGCAGTTTTATCCAATCCAAACCCCGCCCGACGGTGCGGACCGAGCTTCCAACATTGGACTCATCGACCAGCACCAACACCCTCGATCTCGCCGATGTATTTGAATTTTTCTTCTGCATGTTGGGCTACGGTTTTAGGTCGAGCATGGCTTTTCCTGATTCCAACGACATCAAGATTAAACTAAGCAATGTAAAATGTTTCATACGTTTTCTGGTTTTAGATTTTGAGCTCTCAGCGTTTCGAAAAGGCGACTTCTGCCCGCTGACTTCTAACCAATAACCAAGAACTGACGAAGTCAGTGTGACCCAACCGAGCCGACACTAGGACCAACAGATTTACCGCGAATCAGAAGATTATAGCCGGCCGAGATTATTCGTCGCACTGCCTCGCCAGTTTCCGGATCACTCTCGAGCGGATCGTCGTGGACGCTTTGCTTAACTTCGAAGTTTCGGATCGGCTTGGTCGGATCGGTGGTCTCGTAAATATAAGTCGGCACACGCCAATCTACTCGGAAACGGCCTGGGCGCACTCTATTTCCGACTTCTGATTTCTGACCTCTGTTTTCTCACCTCTTAAATAACCTTAGGTTACCCTCGTTTCTGATCTAGACTGGTTGCGCCGATCGATCTGCCATCGGCCACCCTCCCCCGGGACCGGAGACATACATGAAATTAACACGCACACTATCTCAAAACGGCGCACTTTACTTCGCTCACTCTGACACGGCCCAGCGCCGGGCTGCGCTCTTTCGGCGGTTCGCTGCCGCGGCCAGAATACAGCCACGTGATATCAACCGACGGACTTTCGCCGACTCGCACGTCTCGCGACGATTTCATCCGGATAATGGGCGATAGTCGGGCCACTACCCGGCCTCTTCGCCACGATTGACGGTTAACGCGGCATTTTTACCGCCGTCGTGTCGCTGGCCGATGTCGATCTTTTCAGAACGGTACCGCGAACCGAGT
Organism: Verrucomicrobiota bacterium; assembly: GCA_003218705.1. Taxonomy (GTDB): domain Bacteria; phylum Verrucomicrobiota; class Verrucomicrobiia; order Chthoniobacterales; family UBA10450; genus AV40. The sequence goes on from QHOI01000060.1 coordinate 14,947, forward strand.
CCCATGTTGCGGTGAATATGTAAGTCCGCCCGGATCGTAGGGTCAGACCGATTCCTGTGGGCTGGCGCGACTCGGTATTCGGCAGGCTAAGCACGCCCAAGGTATGATGCCCGCCCGACACGAATCCTTCGTAATGTTGGTCTCGTGGAATCTCAGCGACTTTTCGGCGGTCGATCCACAATTGGACGACACGATCGTTTCCAAAGTTCGGCGCTCGTTGCACGATGAGACGCGCGCCTCGGCTGGTCGCGCGCGCCTCTCCGTTGCCAACGAAGATCGCGCAGACGAAGGCCAAAATCAGAAAAATCCTGTTCGTAGCTATGGTGTTCATAAAAACATTTCGCGCCACGATCAGGGATCGCGTTGGTTTTAATTCTGCTCGGACGAAGGCGGCTGACTGCTGATCCGCCAAAGGACGGATTCGCCGTGGCGAACCGCTAACCAGCAGCGCCGTGACAGTGACCATTACTTGAAAGCCGTATATGTGTAGGAGTTCACAGTCCAGCTGCCGTTAACCTTGGAGCCTAGTGTCACGTAAATCGTGCGCCCATCAACGGGAATGTTGTTTACTGTTTTCGAAAGCAATCAGCAATCAGTAGTCAGCGGTCAGTGTTCAGTTCTTGTCCGCAAAGATCGCGGTGGCCAAACCAGCAATCGCAGAGAATCATCGATGTCGATTGCCGGCCGGCGTTCGCCCCTAAGGGCTTGGATCGATTCGTTCGAGGTTGAACTTGAACCGCCAGCGCGACTCGGCCCGCCACGCCGTAGCTCATCTTCAGCGGAGGCGGGAGCTTCTGCCGGCGCTTCCGATTCTACCGCGCGGGAGAGTTCGGCGAAGGAGGGCTCCGGATTGATTCGTTGTCGCGCAATTGCAACGCGCCACTTGGCGATTGCTCCCAACGGCGCAGTCCCAGTCGACCAACGCGTCACTCGACCGCCGTCGTCGAAAATTGCGTAATGCGTTCTTTTCTTCGAATGAACATTTACCGGTCCGTTAAATTTGCCTCCGATCATGTTGCCCCAGTAACGCGCGTAGAGCGCCGGCTCCGCGGAGCCGGTTTCTTTCGTGTACCAGGTGAGCGTGCCAAATCCGCGCGCGTATCCTTCAGGATCACGTCCGCCCGACCAGGTCGCTTCATCGCCGGGCTTGGGATCATTGTTCCAGACGAGCGTCCTGCCGTTTCTCGTGCGCTGATAAGTTCCCTCGCCACGCGCGACATCCACCAACACGAGCAGCGTAACGCAAACAAAGAGCAATCGCCCAGTCACCTGGGAACACAATATTGCCGATAATGCTCTTGTGCGCTAGTCCGCTGCGACGTTAGCGGTCACCGATAACCATTAACTAATAACAATTAACGAATAACCGCGGCGCAGCCGTTGCTTCGCTCGCGCGATCAGTCACCCGCCACTCGTTGCATGCCTAACGATCGCAGTGTGTCGGGCGTCAAATTTCCGCTCGGCTCCAGTCCTTTGGCGCTCTGATAACGGACCAACGCGTGACGTGTTTCCGGCCCGAGGACGCCGTCGATTTGTCCATGGTAATAACCTGCTCTCGCCAATTTGTCCTGGAGGTCGGCAACTTCTGCTGCAACGGCGGACCGATCGTTAGAACCGTAGCCGTTCCGATCATAGTTAGAAGAATCGTCGCCGCGCTGATCGTAGTTAGAGGAATCATAGCCGCGCTGATCGTAGTTAGAGGAATCGTAGCCGTTTTGGTCGTCGTAATAGGAGCCGCTGTAACCGCCGGAATCATATCCATATCCGGAGCCATACGGATACCCATATCCATAGCCGTATCCGTAGGGATACCCGTACGGATAGTAATCGTAAGGGTAGTAATCGAAGTAGGGCCAGCCGAACCACGGGAAGAACCCGAAATCGAAGATGAACCACGAACCGTTCACGAAACGGCAACGGTGCCCGTTCCAAAAATGGTCGTGCCTGCGGTCCCAATTGCGATTCCAATCGGCCGAGCGCTGGGCGAAGACGTGATTATGTCCGGGATTGATGTTGCCAATTGTCCGGTTCCTGCCGCCGGTCCCGAGTTGCGCAGTCCGATTGCGTTGCATTTCTCCGAATCGATTGGTTCGGAGCGGTCGGTTGTTCTGCAAACGCGCAAGATCATTGCCAGTCCCCCCAGTGAACGTTCGAGGCGTAAATTGGCGGTGAACAATCGGAGCATTTCCGCCCGAATTGAAAGTCGGTCGCTGACGGAAGGACGAGGGCATCGAACGCGCGCCCATCGAGGAGAACCGTTGTGACGGCCCGATCATTCGGCCGCCGCCGGAGCGAAAACTGGACCCGGAAGAGAATGACTGACCCGACGAGCGTCCTCGTGACGCCGCGACTTGCGATCGGCTGTTGTTTCCGCGGCGATCGCCGGCTTCAACTGAAACGGCCAGGATCGCGCTCACGATTAAAGCGAGGAAAAGAACTTTGTGGGTTTTCATAAGGTGGGGCTCCAGTCATTGGACATGGTCACTCATTGAACCATTCAATCAATCGGTTGTTGCGGCTTAGTTTGACCCCCTTTCCACCGAAAGAGAAGACCAAAGAACCAGCCCTTCCGCTGTCAGCTTTTCCGCGTTTCAGTTTTTTTCTAAGGGATGTTTAGATGCGACTCCGGTTTCTCTTTCCCATTCGCAATTCGCAATTCTGCCAACGAATAACTAGCGGCGTTGCCTAAACAATAACCACTCACTAGGACGTTAGTCTGTCGCCGCTGGGGAATTATCGACCGTCACTTTGTTCCGCGGATCAGGCACATGAATTGTTGTTTCGATCA